>CAKMZM010000215.1 GCA_929200365.1 uncultured Flavobacteriaceae bacterium
TGGAATCAATTGATATGAGGCTGGGCTATATTGAAATTTTGGTAATGTAGCATAGATTTTTTGTGTAAACTCTTTATTATTATATAGAAGAGGTACAATGGACTATCTAACACCAGCAGAAATGGAACTAAAAATTAAAATAAATCAATTAAATAATGTGGCTTAAAAAATAGTACCAAAATTATTAGGTAGTCCAGTAGGGTTAATATCGCTCTAACAACTCTTTTAACTCATCATAATATTGTTTTGTGATATAGATGCCATTATGACCAGCACCCTTGATCATTGTATGCTTGATTTTATCAGGATATAACGCTTCTAGTCGTTTAGAATTTTCTTCTGGTTTGATTAAAAAATCATGAGTACCATGAAAAACCTGAATGGGGCAGCGTACTTCTTTTATAAATTTATAGGAAGGAATCTCATAATTGATCAACATTTTGGGTACGGGAGCAATGCTTGCTATAAGTTCATTCCAGGCGTAATACGGAGCTTCGAGTATCAGGAGTTTCGGATTGTTTTTTGCAGCAGTATAGGCAGCAAACCCTGTCCCCAGTGAAAAGCCTAAAACAATAATGTTTTTTTCATCATATCGTGTCTTTGCATACTCATAGACCTTTTGGGCATCGTTATATAGTTCTGATTCTTCTTTATAAAAGCTATCACTTTTTCCATAACCTCTGTAATCGACAAATAAGATGTCGAATTCATTTTCTGTATATAAAGAAGCACGTGTCCCCCACTCATGAATTGCCCCGGCATTACCATGAAAATATAGGATAAGACCTTTGCTGGTAGTGTTGGTTTTAAAAAGCAAAGCATTAAGAGTAACGTCTTTTTCTACGTCGATATTGATCTCTTCAAAAGGCTGATCAAAAGAATAGACATAGTTTTTCTCTAAAATTTTTGGATTAAAGAAAAAACGTTCCTGTCTTATGTATAAAAACAAATATCCAGAAAGAATCAGAATAATCATAAATACTATAAATCTTACGAATCTGCGACCTATTTTCCTGAAATTAATTTTCAAAATTGATATGTTTTTATAAAATGTTTTCTGTTGTATTGTATCCCTTGTTTTGATAGGTCTTAATTATCTCTATACTAAAGATAATAAAAACAAAAAGATACTCTAAACCTACCATCCACAGGTTTTCTTTAAAATCAGGATGAATATACGCGGTATAGCTAAGAATAACCACAAAAAACCAAGCAATCGGAAACTTATACCTTGTAAATACACAAAGTGATAATGGTACGGTTATATACCAGAAATGTACCGTGGTCGATAAAAAAAATATTATTGTATATTGTAAAGTGCAGCGTTGTATTTTGACTTAACATCAGTTTATGAATATGAGCAACAATGCTTACTAGAACTTTGCTCAAGTAAAATAAAAAAGTAAGATAATGAAGTTAACTATATCTATAATATGTGTGATACTAGCCATTCTTAGTCTTAATGCACAAAGCAATAATACTAAAGATTCTATCTTGAAGGCTTTTGAACATAAAATTGCAAAAGACTGGAAGGTTGAGATTCACAAAGATACCCTTGTGATAGAAAGTAAAACAGAAATGTGGATTGATTTCCAAAATATCGCAGGGATGAGCACTATAGGCATTCAACACGAAAAATATACTCTAGAATATTTAAAAAAGAATGGCATAAAAACAAAAGCCAGAATTATGTTTGTTATACAACCTAAATGGAACAGCACAAAAATTGAGCATATTCAGAATGAGAATTCAAGAATTTATAATGAAATTGATTCTTTATTATCTAAGTATTCATTAACCCATCTGAACAGAACCTATAGATGGCACGAAGAACTTTTTGGAGGAGAAACTACCAAAGAAGAAAACAAAAGAATACTCCTTTATAAAGCCGAAAAGGAAAAACTACTTCAGACCATTACCAAACCCCCTAATTATGAAACTGAAAATCATTATCTTTTTATCATATCCAGAAACTGGAGATATAGAGAAACAAATACCGCATATATGCGTCCAATGATATTTCCAGATTCACAAAAAAACGCTATCTGGGCATTAGAATCCAGAATGGAAGATTCATTAAAATCAATAACGAAAAGGAATTAAATTGTTTTTGTTCCTTGATTGTATAATAAAAGGAAATTTGTCGTTGATCTGACTCTATTGTTTACTACGTACAAACCTATTCATATATATATCCCATCCAAAAATAGCAAACACCAAGATGTATTCTAATCCTACCATCCACAGATTTTCTTTAAAATCAGGATGAAGATACGCAGTATAACTAAGAATAATCACAAAAGACCAAACGACAGGAAACTTATACTTTGTAAATACACAAAGTGATAGCGGCACAGCAATATACCAGGGATGTACTGTAGTCGACAAGAAATAGTAGCTACAAATCCCTAAAAGCATAGCTGTAATAAGTTGCAGAGTGCTTTGGTTATTTCTAAAGAAGGTTAGCCCCAAAAGAATCAAAATCACTACCAGAGGTAAAATTTTACCGGTAGTCTCAATAATATTCCATCCCACAACCTGATATCCAATCCAGCGAATAATAAAATAAATACTGGCATTAAATTCGAAAGTCTGAAACCAAAGGGTAATTGTTTTACTAAAATTGGCTAAGAATGCTCCCGATAAGAAAGGAGTAAAAATTAGAAAGCATGTGCCTGTAACGATACTGTAAAAACCCATTAGCTTGGGTAATCCTGTAGTAAAACCAGATGTGTTGAAACTCTTTTGTTTATTAAGAATAAATTTTTGAAAAAATAAAGGTAAAAACAATAGAGGGATTAGTTTCACTGAAATAGAAAGTGCCAGAACAACTGCGGCCCAGTACCAATAACCTTTATGTAAAAGATATAATGACCATATAATGAAAAATACCATCACAGCTTCAAAGTGAAGATTACCTGTAAGTTCTATAATGATAAAAGGATTAAGGATATACCAGAAGATTCTCTTTTCGGGCAGGTTAAATGATTGTAATAATTTTCTTCCGAAGAAAAATGTACCGACATCTGCCAAAATGATAAGTATTCTAAACACCATTGCAGATCCCAAAATACTTTTACTGGCAAATAAAGCTGCGATACAATAACAAAACTGACTTAGAGGAGGATAATTGGTATAATGGCTACCATTAAGTGTTCCCATACCCGTATACAACTCCTGCGCCTGTGCGATTGGAGCATCGCCTTGTGCTATCCATACTTCAGGAAGAGATAAATAAGGATTAAAACCTTGCAGAAGCATACGCCCATCCCATATAAATCGAAAAAAATCCTGTGACAAATTGGGTATAGCCAATAAAAAAACCACTCGAAATAATAATGCAGTAATGGCCAGTAATTTCCAATTATCAGGATTGAGTTGAATGATTTTATAGGAAACAAAAAATAAGACAGCCCAAAGACTGATCATTTTGGGAAAATCAGCTCGCTCTAACTGATAGGAAAAACTCCAGTAAAAAAGTAGGCCAGTAATAATAAGGAGAATAGAAAATCGGTTATATTTCCATTGCCGAAACATTAAAATTTTGACGTTACAGATTTAAAGAATACAAATCCAAATCCAAGAAATAACATCATATGAAACAAGAATAACCCAAAATCCTGAAGCTTAAAAGCACTGTATAGGGCAAAACCAAAATATCCCATAAGTAATGCTTCTATAATAGTGTTTCCAGAAATATTCTTATTGATATACTTATTTCCTTTCCAGGAATCTTGCAGAGTACTAATATTAAATTTTGGGGTACGTATAAATTCACTTTTTTTTCCAAAATGCCCTTCGAGAACCGCCATAGAATTATGAACAGAAAAACCCATTGCTATAGAGAAAAAGGTGAAGAACATTTTTATGTATTCCATAAAATTCCAAAACCCTTTACCATGAATCTTTTTAAAAGTAAACCAATAACAAAAGAAAAAGATAACCGTACTTAAGGCAAAAAATGCGATTACATTAAAATACCAGCTAAATAGCGGATTACTATTTTTAATATACATTATTGGTACGCTCAACACGGCAACTAGCAGTACTAATAAAAACATACTACTATTTAACAGGTGAAAAAAACTATGAATCTTGGTTTTAAAAGGAACTGTTTTATCTCTACGCATTTTCCCATACAGTTTCTGGAAATTTTCTGCGGCGCCTTTATTCCATCTAAATTGTTGTGATCTAGCTGCACTAATCACCACAGGTAATTCTGCAGGGGTCTCTACTTCTTCAAGATATTTAAACTGCCACTTTTTTAGCTGAGCTCTATAACTTAAATCTAGATCTTCGGTTAAGGTATCTCCTTGCCAGTTTCCGGCATCTTCGATACACGTTTTCCTCCAAACACCAGCAGTACCATTAAAATTAATAAAGTGATTTTTATAATTACGACCTACCTGCTCCATAGTAAAATGAAAATCCAAAGCAAATGCCTGAATTTTGGTAAGCATAGAGTAATCTCTATTAATATGCCCCCATCGGGTTTGTACTACACCAATATTTTGAACTTTAAAATAAGGGATGGTTTGTAGTAACCAATTCTTACCGGGTAAAAAATCTGCATCAAAAATAGCTATAAATTCACCTTTGGCAATCTTAAGCCCTTCTTTTAATGCTCCGGCCTTAAATCCGGTTCGATCTTCACGACAAATGTGTTTTATGTCTAAACCTGTTTGTTGTAGTTTTTTTATGTGCTTGGCCGTAGTAGTAACAGATTCATCGGTAGAATCATCCAGTACCTGGATCTCTAATTTATCTTTCGGATAATCCAGTTCAGCAATGTTATCTAGTAAACGATCCATTACATATAATTCATTAAATACGGGCAACTGAACGGTAACATACGGGATCTCTTCTTTTTTAGAAAAATCAAAAGTAGGTGAATGATCAGCTTGCTTTCGAGATTTTAGGTAGTTGAAAAGTAGATTGAGCTGTGCCAAACTATACATAAATATGATGAGTAAGGCTAATGTGTAAGTGATGATGATAGCAATATCCATTACGTAAAGCTATATTTAAA
The DNA here is from genome assembly GCA_929200365.1 of uncultured Flavobacteriaceae bacterium. Classification (GTDB taxonomy): domain Bacteria; phylum Bacteroidota; class Bacteroidia; order Flavobacteriales; family Flavobacteriaceae; genus Aquimarina. The sequence goes on from CAKMZM010000215.1 coordinate 5,030, forward strand.
AATCCAACTTAAAATCTTAACGCCTGCAAATATAGCACCTTTTATGGTTCCTGAAACTTTGGAGACTCCAATTCTCTTTTTGTAATGCACGGGGACTTCGGTATAGTTATAACGTTTCTTTAACGCTTTTAATTGCATTTCTACAGTCCAACCATAGGTTTTATCCATCATCCCGAGGGCCAGTAGTTTATCATACTTAATGGCTCTAAAGGGGCCAAGATCTGTGTATTTTGCACCAAAAAAAAGTTTCATTAATCCTGTGGCAAGCCAGTTTCCAAAAATTTGAGGAAATGTCATAGAACCGGTTTCTCGTAAGTGTTTAACTCTAGATCCAATAACCAAATCCATATTTTGCTCTATAATAGGGGCAACAATCTGGTTGAGTTCGGCAGGATAATCACTATAATCACCGTCTAAAAATACAATGATATCGGGTTTAACATCTTTTGATGCTATATATTCCATTCCTTTTAGGCAAGCATAGCCGTATCCTTTTCTTTCTTCTTTGAGTACTGTTGCTCCTGCATTTT
>CAKMZM010000216.1 GCA_929200365.1 uncultured Flavobacteriaceae bacterium
GATAAAATTAGTGGGGTTCCTTGAACCCACTTAATTTTGATCGCTAAGTGTTACCTGCAGTTATTTTTTCACAGATCTGTAATTACAAGCTCTATTTTCTACATATTCAATTTTATACTCAGACAAGAGTTGAGAAATTATTTTTCTCGTTTCATTTTCGTCAAGATATAATTTTTCTCCAAGGTCAATTTCATTCAGTTGACCATCATTTTTTATTAATGCTTTGTAATATCTTTCTTTATTTTCCATAAATGTTTTATTTTTTTACAGCTATCATCATATGTGGGCTAAATGATAATAGATACTTGTCGTTTTCTGTTACTTTAATAAGTTCTAATAGTGTTTTCTTTTTTTTATCATTTAACATATTGGTAAAATAATCTTTATCTAACCAAGACATTCCCTCAACTGCATATGTGTTAAGGTAAGTTAACTCTTGAGCTAGAAACTCTTGTTTAAGTTGTTCTGGTTTGTGATAATACGCCTCAGTTAAAAGCCAAGGAAAATTATCTGGCGGATTATGTATTCCATTTGTCAATTCTTGTTTACACATCTCAAAGAATGTCTTTTTGTGAATTAAACCGTTCAATAATCCAACCAAGGTTGATGCAGTATAATTAATAGCAAATCCCAAAATAACTCCATCATTTTTCAAAACTCGTTTGGCTTCTTTAATGGTCAAATCTCTATCTTCTTTTTTTTGAAGATGATAAAGAGGTCCGTGTAGAATTATTAGGTCTGCAAAATTATTTGAAAAGTCTAATTTTCTAGATTCTCCTAATTGAATTGAAAACTTGTTCTTTAATTTATTCGCTCTATTTTTCGCTATTTCTATATGTTTTGAAATAGGTTCTATTAAGTGAACTTGATGTCCTTTTTTAGCTAGCCATTCCGAATATTTTCCAGTACCACCTCCAACATCAATTATTTTTAAAGTTGAGGAGGATAAATATTTTTCGATAAGTGATTTAATCCTTTCAAATTCAAATATTCCCATTCCTTTGTCTAGTCTGGTCTCTTCAGATGCTTTATTGTAAAATAGTTCTATATCTCTACTAATTAATTGTTTACTATTCATTTTTAATTATTGTATTAACATCACATATTGAAATGTCTAAAACATTACAAATGCAACACAATCAGTTTGTGATAAAGTGATTTGTTTAAAATTTTATAAATAAATGGATGTAATTATCTGAACATTAAAAATCAAAAGATTTCTATGCTTTAATTACCCGTTTTTCGAGTTAGTCTTTTAGGAAAGACTCAGATAATATGTTTAATTAGTATAACAGACTTCAAAGATATAAATTCTGAATTAATTTTCTCGAAGTTGTTGGTTTTAATTGCAGGTAACAATTGGATATGTGTACTGGTACACATATATCCATTATATTTTTCACAAATCTAGTGGATTTCTAATTGATTTAAAATTAAATGGGGTATCCGATCAACACCCGTGATTTTGTTTAATAATTTTGATCATATGTTATAGGCTTAGTAATTACAGCCTGTTCAGATTGCAGTGAAAATCCCACAGCCCGACGATAGGAGGTGCGAGGATTTTTTATACTATAGTGTTGATATTTCTTAAATCGAAGCAGAAATAGTTTCTACAGATCGGTCTACTTTTTTTACCAATCCTGATAATACTTTTCCTGGACCAACTTCGGTAAATGATGTTGCGCCATCTTTGATCATATTTTGTACACTTTGCGTCCATTTTACAGGTGCAGTAAGTTGTGCGATCAAGTTCTTTTTAATTTCTTCGGGATTTGTAACTGCTTTTGTGGTTACATTTTGATACACTGGGCAATTGGGCACATTAAATGTTGTTGCTTCAATTGCTTCTGCCAATTCTTCTCTGGCTGGCTCCATTAGTGGAGAATGAAATGCTCCTCCAACTGGTAATACTAATGCTCTTCGAGCTCCTTTTTCTTTCATCAATTCACATGCCTTTTCGATAGCTTCTATTTCGCCAGAGATTACCAATTGCCCTGGGCAATTATAATTTGCTGCTATTACAATCCCATCTATTGCTTCACATCCCTGCTCTACTACCTCATCTTCTAATCCCAAAACAGCTGCCATTGTAGATGGTTTGAACTCACATGCTTTTTGCATCGCTATTGCTCGCTTGGATACTAATCGTAATGCATCTTCAAAATTGAGAGTTCTGTTAGCGACTAAGGCAGAAAATTCTCCTAAAGAATGTCCTGCAACCATATCTGGTTTAAAACTATCTTCTAATACTTTACTTAAGATAACAGAGTGCAAAAAGATAGCGGGTTGTGTTACTTTGGTTTGTTTTAGCTCATCTGCGGTACCTTCAAACATAATTTTGGTAATCTCAAACCCTAAAATATGATTAGCTTTATCAAAAAGTTCTTTAGCGATGTCTGAGTTTTCATATAGATCAAGCCCCATTCCCGAAAATTGAGCTCCTTGACCAGGAAATACATATGCGTTCATATGATACTGTATATTTAAAATTTTGACAAAAGTAAGGATAAAGTTGGTATGAGTAGTTAGAATTTTTATTTTGGTTATCTGAGTAGGCTATTTGCTACAATTCCTCATATTGTCTATCTTTTGATAATGCTTTAAGAGGTTAATCAATAATTTTGATTTAAGAATACAAAAACACTAATTATTAAGTGATTATGTTTTTTTATTAAAAGATATAGTATCTGGTGTGGTAAATGTATTAGCGTGTTTTAATCCCAGTAATCCTTTGGCTTCGGTCTTAAACATCCTAGGAAATCTTGAAGTTTTATTAAAATTTGGCAACAACTGCTTGCTGATTTGTTTGTACAAGACAGGTTTCATTAATATCTCTTCTCGATAATGGTTGTATTGCTATTATCTTTTCTAAAAGTAATTCTTCAAAATGGGATATAAGTTTTGAAGAGTGTGTTATTTTTTGGTATACGTCAAATATGTAAAAGGGTACTTATGTTTTTCATCTACATCATGAAATTCTTCTTTCTCTAATTTCCAGATTTTGGTATCGATTTCAGGAAAAAAGGTATCTGCTTCAAAGGATTCGTGCACTCTGGTTAATTCAATACAATTTGCATGATTCATCCCCATGGTATAAATCTCGCCACCTCCTATAATAAAAGGTTGTGCATCTCCTTTTACTATCTCTAGAGCATCTTGCATATTATGTACTACTATTGCGCCTTCTGCTTGATAGTTTGTGTTTCTGGTAATTATGATATGTACACGATTAGGAAGTAATTTAGGAAAAGTTTCAAAAGTTTTGCGTCCCATGATAATATGATGACCTGTTGTTAGTTTTTTAAACCGTTTAAAATCATCTGGCAAATGCCAAACTAGGTCATTATCTTTACCTAAGGCATTGTTTTCTCCAGCTGCAGCAATCATTGTAATCACCCTCTTTGTTTCTTTTAATTTCCCCACAATCTCTGATGTTTTTCCTTTTATAAATCCTTCTTTCTTTTTAACCAGTTCTTCTCTGGGATACATTAAGTCTATATCTTTTTGTAGTAAAGCTATCTCTTCTTTTTGTTTGGTTACTAATCGCTCCATTTGGCGATCAGTCCATTCTTGTCCCATAAATGTACTAAACAACCATACATTACAAAAATGTACTACCAAAAGGAATGCCCAGCATAGTATTGCAATAATATACCAGTTTATCCCCAATACTGTAACCTCTTTTCCATAACCAAATACTAGGTTAAGAATTGCAAAAAACACTGATCCAACTAAAAAAATGATGAAATGTTGAAATAATCTTTTTTTCTGAATAACACGCTTACGTGCATGCTCATATAACTCACGTTGTTGTGGATCAATTTGTGTTGTTTGTTTCTTTTTTGAAAACATATTAATGCTAACTTAGTACCAGAAAGTAAAGATATAGTTTTTACCAAAAAGCATTTAAATTACTTATGAAGAATTTAAGAAAAGAATTTCCTGTTTTATCTAATTACACTTATCTCAACACAGCATCTTCTGGCTTACTTTATGATTCTCTTTTAGATTTTAGGCAAGAGCATGATTTAGACTTTCTTATTGGCGGAAGCTTGTTTAGAGATCATCGACAGGTTTTTTTTACTAGTATTCGTAAAACTATTGCTACTTTTTTTGGAGGTTCTGATAACAATATTGTATTAACTCCCAATTTTTCTTTAGGATTTAATACAATATTAAATGGATTAGATAAGAATAAAAAATTCTTATTATTAGATAACGATTATCCGTCAATCAATTTTGCTGTTACCAGTAAAGGGTTTGATGTTTGCTATGCAACAATAGATGCTTTAGTAGAACAAAATATTGAAAATGCTATACAAAAATACAAGCCTGATATTTTTGCATTTAGCCTGATACAATATATTAATGGTATTGCAATTGATCTTAATTTTCTTACCATACTAAAATCTAAATATCCTAATATTCTTTTTATTGCTGATGCTACACAGTTTTGTGGCACCAGAGTTTTCGATTTTACTACTTCGGGCATTGATATTTTGGGGTGTAGTGGTTATAAATGGTTATTGGGTGGGTATGGTAATGGTTTTATGTTGTTTAAAAATGACATTCTTAATCAAATTACACCTTCATCATATATTGATATGGTTAAAACTAATTATGACTCTTCGTATACAGATTTACAGGCTAGATTTGAATGTGGTCATTTGGATACCTTCAATTTTGGAAGTTTACAGTATTCTCTAAATTTTTTAAACAAAATAGGCATTACGACTATTGAAAATCATATGTCCAAATTATGTGATTATGCAAAATCAGAGTTTACCAAGCTAAATTTGTTAGAAGAAAATGTGGTAAAACGGCAAATGCATAGTACAATTTTTAATCTAAAAGGTGATCAGGAGTTACAGTTATATTTAAAAAAACATCATATAATTACTTCTCTTCGAGGTTCAGGTATAAGGGTTAGCTTTCATTTTTATAATACTATTGAGGATATAGAACAGTTACTTGAAATAGTACATGACTATTGTTAATAAATTATTGGGATTGTAGATAACTATGTAAAAAAGCACTAAATAGCACATCCATACATATATGGTTTGTGAAGTCAAAAAGAGAGTGTAAATTAAACCTTGTCTAAATATTAAATTATTAATTTTAAGATTTATTCAGAAAAGATGACAAAATTAGAACAACAAGAATTAGAGAAAAAAGTTAATTCACAATCTCAACACCTTTCCAAAAAGCAACATATCCTTTAATTTGCTTTGCCAGATCACTAGTATTTGGGTAATACCATGCTGCATCTTTGTTTTCTTTTCCATCTACCTCAATTGTATAATATGATGCTACTCCTTTCCAGGGGCAGTTGGTATGTGTATCACTGGGTTTAAAAAATTCTTTTTTTATTGCTTCGGGAGGAAAATAATGATTATTCTCTATTACTTTAGTTTCCTTACTTTCTGCTACTACTTGTCCATTCCAAATTGCTTTCATATTCTGGGTGTTTTTTATTTTTTTATTTTTCTTTTGTCATTAAATAATCTTTATAATTATTATTCTGATCAGAAAAAGATTTCACGATTTTCAGAG
>CAKMZM010000217.1 GCA_929200365.1 uncultured Flavobacteriaceae bacterium
ATATTTTGAAGTTTAGTTGTATTTTAGTCTCTAAGTAAAAAGCCAGATCTTAATATAAATTGTTACTTATGCTATTAAAGAAAATTGTACTAGCTACTTTTCTATTTTTTATTGCCATTGGATTTTCGCAAAAGAAAGAAACCATGAATGCTAGTATGGTTACTACTGCTGCTTATATGAGGGCAATAGAACCATTAGCAGGAAAAAAACTATTGCCTGGTAAACCAAGAGAAGGTGAAATTAATCCCAGAAGAACAGATGCGAATAAGATTGTTCCTGGCAAAGGTTTTCCTAAAGGAATAGATCCTTTGCTTGTAAAGCAAAAAAGCACTCAAGGCATGAGAAGTGGTAAAGCCCCTTCTCTTGTATTTGATGTAAATTCAAGCAATAGCGCTCCTTCAGACCCTACAGGGGCTATTGGCCCTAATCATTATGTAAGTGCCAAAAACTATGCTTTTGCAATACATGATAGGAGTGGTAATGAGTTAGTGGCTTCCTCATCATTAGCAAATATATTTCCAGGAGAAACCCTTGGAGATCCCATTGTCTTTTATGATAGTTTTGCAGATCGATTTGTAATCACTCAGTTTTCTAATACTCCAAATGGATTCCTGGTAGCTGTAGGTCAGGGACCAGATCCAGTAAATGATGGATGGTATACATATCGATTTAATACAGAAGGGTTTCCTGATTATACAAAATTTTCAATATGGTCTGATGGATATTATGTAACCGCTAATAAAGATCAAAACTCGATACAAACCAGTGAAATCGTATTTGTAATCGAAAGAGAAAAAATGCTACAGGGAGCAGAACAAGAAAATGTAAAAATGGTAGGGTTTCCGCTTCCAGGAGCCAGAATAGGTGGGTTTTACAGCCCTGCATCATTTAATGCTTTAGGAAAAACATTACCTCCCGATGGTGATGCCAGAATTATTTATTTTCAAGATGATGAGTGGGAAGGTGTCGATCAGGATGTTTTAAAACTATGGAAAATTAATGTAGACTGGATTTTTCCCAGTCAATCTACAATTACCGAAGCCGAAGAGATACCAGTAACACCATTTGACTCTACTTTTGATGGAGGATCCTTTAGTAATATTCCACAACCAGGAACAGATGGTCAAGATATTGATGTGCTACAAGGTGCTGTCATGTTTGCTACCAATTACAGAAGATTCTGTGATTATAATACTGTTATACTCAATTTTGCAGTTGATATAGATACAGTAGCAGATAATGTAGCAGGAATACGATGGTACGAATTACGACAAAATGGTGATGGGCAACCCTGGATAGTATTTCAGGAAGGAACCTATACCTCTCCCGATGGTAAAAGTGCATGGTGTGCAAGTATGGCAATGGATATATATGGTAATATAGGTATGGGGTATACTACAATGGGTACAACAAGTACTGGTGCTAGTGCAGATAGTTTTGCCTCAATTCGATATACAGGTAGACTTGCCAGTGACCCTCTGGGGACAATGACTATAGCAGAACAAGATATCAAGATCGGAACTGATATACAACGTAACGGAAGTGAACGTTATGGGGATTATGCACAACTTACCGTAGACCCTATAGACGACCAAACATTTTGGCACATTGCAGAATACTTTGAAAATACAGGGGACAACTCAAGAAATGTTGTAGGAGTTTTTAAAGTGGCTGGCGCGGTTACAACCGATGTAGGAGTAGTAAGTATAGACACGCCAGGAAATGATGCTACTTTTACTAATTCTGAAAATATTACCGTAACCGTTAAGAATTTTGGATCTACAGCTCAAAGTAATATCCAGGTTACATATTCTATTAATGGAGGACCTCTAGTTAATGAGTTATTGGCAGGACCTATAGCACCGTTAGGAACAACTTCTTTTTCATTTGCTACTAATGCAGATCTAAGTACAGAAAGAGTGTATACTATAACAGCAGAAACTAATGCAGCGGGAGATACCAATCCCGAAAATGACTGTAGTGAGGTAACACTTAATAATTTGCTTTCTGTTGATGTAGGCATAATAGGATTAATATCCCCTACCCCAGATAGTGGAATTAGTACCTCGTCAGAAGCAATTACGATTGCATTATATAACTATGGATTTACTACACAAACTAATATTCCAGTTTTTTATACTTTAAATAATGGAACCAGAGTAGAAGAAGTTTATACAGGTACCTTACAACCACAAACAGAAGCAAGATATACATTTACCACTCTGGTAGATATTACAGGAACAGGAACTTTCGAATTTCAATTAGGAACGGCTTTGGCTACAGATGAAAATACAGCTAATGATACCATTACAAGAACAATAGAAAGAACATTTTGTAAACCAACAGCAAATTGTACCCGATTTGGAGATGGGATTAAGTCTTTCGAATTGGCAAATGTTACTAATACTCAAATTACCTGTGATACGGGATATGAAGATTTCGCAAATGATTTTACCATCAATTTAAATCGATCTATAGGCAACTATACGTTAACTGTGCAAACTGGGTTTGCAGATAATAATGGATCAGAGCGAGTATCGATGTGGATTGATTTGAATGACAATATTGTTTTTGAAGCATCAGAATTGTTGGTTGATAACCAGATTGTTGAAACAGCTGAAACAGATCAGGAGTTTGCCATTTCGATTTCAGCCGATGCTATATTAGGAAAACATTTGTTAAGAATTAGGGCAGGAGATGTTAATACAAATAGTGGGGATCCTCTTAACAATCCTTGTGGTTCGATGGATTTTGGTACAACTCATGACTATACCGTAGAGATCGTAGAAAATAAAGAACTGGATACAGGCTTAATTGTAATCACAGAACCCAATAATCAATTTTTGATTACCAAATCAGACTCTGGCTCAGAAACCGAAAAAAAACTTTACATTTTTAACATTCTAGGACAAGTTATCGTTTCTAATATAGTGAGAAAAGATGCCAATGGTAGATTTGTATACGATCTGGATATGTCTTATGCGAGATCAGGAGTCTATTTTGCACGATTTGGTAACAAAAGAAAAGCAGACGCTACGAGGTTTGTTGTACAATAATACGTTTATTCTTTACGCATCTTGATTTCTGTAATAGAAACAGGGCGGGCATCAGTACATCTGCTTGGCATTCTGAGGCTACCAAATTTTACCCAAACATGTTGAGGAATTTCGGCTTTATAAAACTCACTAAGATTAATAGGATCCAGGTTATCTTTATATTCTTCAACGTTTAGAATATAAGGGCACCCCTCAGATTTACTACTTACTATAGTACCTTTACTAAATCCTTTTTCTATCATTTCTTTTGATGTCGAGATTTGAATATCATTTTTTGAGGTTGCACTACCTTTAGCATATACTCCTTTGGCAGGAACACAATTATACGCACTCAATAGTAGAAGCAAGCAGGCTATTTTAAGCATATTTTTCATGATTTGTGGTTCTTTACGATAAAGGTCATAAAAATTTATCAGAATACTTATAAGATTGCGACACTTCTTGCAACAAACAATAATTATAATGGTTATTTTATAAAACGGTAAAAAGTGTATTATTACAGGGCTATCTTAAAATATTTTTGTGATGTTAATATGTTTAATATAGGGTTTTGTGCATTCGTTATATTGTTGTCAGGGTTCTTTTGGGGAGTTGTTATGTTCTCTACAATTGGGATTATTATTGGTCGATATGGATTTAAGACCTTTAAAAATGATGAATATTACCTATACCATAATTTGGGGTTAAGTAAAACAAGCCTTTTGTATAAAGTTTTCTTGATGAATCTATGCATTTCATTACCACTAATGTTTTTAAACTTAATTTTTTGAAAAAAGTTTAAACCACTTCATGAAAAAGATAAATACATTACAAATTGAAAACCTCAATAAATCATATGGAAAAAAGAGTATTCTGAATAAATTTTCTTTGAGTTGTCATACCGGTGAAATCATCGGAATTTTTGGAAAAAACGGAACAGGAAAATCTACGTTACTAAAGTGTATTTTTGGAACAGTACGATCAGACGCTGTCAATATCCAAATCAACAAAGAAAATATCACTCCTTGTAAAATAATTACAGACAGAAGGATCGGATATCTGCCTCAGGATTCATTCTTGCCCAAAGAAAAAAAAGTAAGAGATATCATCCCTTTGATGTATCCAGAAGGGGAGTTGCAAGATAAAATATTCTATGCTCCGAATGTGTATAAGATTGAAAATAGAAAAGCAGGACAACTGTCTCTGGGAGAATTACGATATATCGAACTTTTACTACTAGCCCATCTTGATCATCAGTTTTTAATGCTGGATGAACCTTTTTCAATGTTGCAACCGTTACATAAAGATTGGATAAAAGAATTGTTGCTATCCCTAAGAGAAAAAAAAGGAATAATCATAACAGATCATTATTATGAAGACGTATTGCAGGTAACAGATCGTAATCTTCTTATTAAAAATGGAAAACCAATTAAAATAAATACCAGAAAAGATTTAAAAGACCATGGATATTTAAAAAGAGAATCATAAGCATACGTTGCTTTATTTTCTTTAATAATTGGTAGATTTGAATTATCAATGTTGTTTAGTTAAGGATAAGATTTAAAATTTCTTGTCACACTGAGCCTGTCGAAGTGCTTTCAAATCTGCTTTTTCAAATGTCTTCGACAGGCTCAGACTGACAACTAAAAGCTTAACTAAACGACATTGTTTGAATTATGTAAACCAAAATATATTTTGATAGTATGAAGATCGTCTCCTATAACGTAAACGGAATTAGAGCAGCAATAAATAAGGGATTTTTAGAATGGTTACAACAAACCGACCCAGATGTGATCTGCCTTCAGGAAATAAAAGCAAATAAAGAACAGTTGGATCTCGATCTGTTTGCAGAAGCTGGATATCCACATAACTACTGGTACAGTGCTCATAAAAAAGGATATAGCGGTGTAGCTATCCTTTCTAAAACAAAACCTGATCATGTAGAATACGGTACTGGGATTGATTATATGGATTTTGAAGGTCGTAATCTAAGAGCTGATTTTAATGGTGTATCTATAATGAGTTTATACCTTCCCAGTGGTACTAATATAGATCGTTTAGAGCATAAGCTGAAATATATGGCAGATTTTCAGACCTATATTAATGAACTTAAAAAAGAACACCCCAATTTGGTGATATTAGGAGATTATAATATATGTCATAAAGCTATTGATATTCATGATCCGGTGCGTAATAAAAATGTATCAGGATTTTTACCAGTAGAGCGTGAGTGGATTGGTAATTTTATGGATAGTGGTTTTATCGATTCTTTTAGGCATTTTAATACAGAACCACATCAATATTCATGGTGGAGCTACAGGGCTAATGCCAGAGCGAATAATAAAGGATGGCGTTTAGATTATGGTATGGTTTCCAAACCTTTACAAGATAACTTAAAAAGAGCCGTTATCTTATCAGAAGCCAAACATAGTGACCATTGCCCTATTGTAGTCGAATTAGATGTATAGATTTTAATTAACAAAAAGCGCTTTTCAGATAATGGAGAAT
>CAKMZM010000218.1 GCA_929200365.1 uncultured Flavobacteriaceae bacterium
CGTTTGCAAAGTAAAAGGAATAATTGAGATAAATTCAAATAAAAAACAATTAAAGTAATTCTATAGATATTATATCTGGTTTTGAATATGAAACATCAAAATTTTAAGTAAAAACCGTAGCATTCTATCAATGATGCAGAAAATAACTATCTATACTTAGGGATATCTTTTAAAAAAGTGTAGTGTTTATCGGTATAATTCATTTGGCAGTAATAATGATCTAAACCATTGGTAATCATTAAGTATTCTGAATCTAAAGCAAGATTGTATCTTGCAATCTGATCAAATACTTCCTGAGTTATTTTTATGTGAGCTGATTTACATTCTACAATAAGAAAAATACTACCGTCTGGATTAAATATAATGATGTCATAACGTTTATTAAGCCCATTGAGTTGTATTAATTTTTCTACATTAATTAAACTTTTTGGGTATTTCTTTTCCTCAATTAGATAATGAATGGTATGTTGTCGTACCCATTCTTCTGGGGTAAGAAGAATAAATTTTTTACGAATTCTGTCAAAAATAGAAACTTTATTTTCACTATTTTTGAACCTGAACTGATACTCTGGAAAGTTAAGCTTTTGCATAACACAAATTTGATGATTTTTTCTGAATGGATGAAGTAAAACAAATCGTAAGTGATATAAAAAAAGGAAATGTTAAACCTGTCTATTTCCTTATGGGAGAAGAGCCTTATTATATAGATAGGATTTCTGAATTTATAGATAAGAATGTACTTGCCGAAGAAGAAAAAGAATTTAACCAAATGGTATTGTATGGTCGTGATGTGAGTATAGAGGATATTGTGGCTAATGCAAAACGTTTTCCGATGATGGCAGAAAGACAGGTCGTGATTGTTAAAGAAGCCCAGGAATTATCCAGAACGATTGAAAAGCTAGTAGATTATGTAGAAAACCCACAACCTTCTACCGTTTTGGTAATGTGTTATAAATATAAAAAGATAGATAAGAGAAAGAAGCTTTATAAAATAGTTGCAAAAAATGGGGTTATTTTTGAAAGTAAAAAACTGTATGAAAACCAAATTTCTGATTGGATAAGAAGAGTTCTTGGTGGAGCTAAATATACTATTGAACCCAAAGCATCTCAAATGCTGGTAGAGTTTTTGGGTACAGATCTTGGCAAAATAAATAATGAGCTAGAAAAACTAAAATTAATTATTCCTTCAGGAACTCAGATTACCGCTGATCAAATTGAAGAGAATATAGGGATTAGTAAAGAGTTTAATAATTTTGAACTTCGCAAAGCCATAGGAACCAGAAATGGAACTAAAGCACATCTTATTATAAAATATTTTGCACAAAACCCCAAAGACAACCCATTGGTGGTTACTATTTCTTTACTATATAGCTTTTTTTCTCAGGTATTACAATATCATGGTTTGACCGATAAATCGCAGCGTAATGTTGCCAGTGCTTTAAAAATCAATCCATACTTTGTAAAAGATTACTCAGAAGCAGCTCATAATTATCCTATGAAAAAAGTAAGTGGTATTATTGCTTGCCTAAGAGATGCCGATGTGAAAAGTAAAGGCGTAGGAGCAACAAATCTTCCGCAAGGGGATATCCTTAAAGAACTTCTGGTAAAAATAATGAGATAACTTATACTTTAAGATTTGTAGCAAAAACTGTAGCTTCGGTAATATTTTTAATATTGGATTGAATTACTTATTAATAAGAGCATAAATTAGTTTGTATTTTGTTTTAAAAATCCTTATTTTTAGGTTATGAGAGGAAGAAATAAAAAAAGACACAGTCAAGAAGCTCAGGAATTGATTCGTTTTAGGGTAGCGGATTACCTAAAAGCTAAAAAAGGTACTCAAAAACAATGTGCTGAAATATTCGGGCTTACACAGACTGCTGTTAACAAGATTTGGTCAAAGTACAAGGTTGGAGGTGAAAAATCATTGAAGAACAAAAAGCGCGGAGTAAAACAAGGGAAAAAGTTGAAAAAGGATCAAGCTTACAGAATACGAGAACTGATAAAGGAGAAAATGCCAGATCAACTCAAACTTCCTTTTGGCTTATGGACGCGTGAATCGGTGCAACAGTTAATCCTTACACGGTATGGTGTAACACTTTCTCGTTGGCAGATTGGTCGTTACTTAAAGAGCTGGGGGTACACTCCACAAAAACCTATTAAAAAAGCTTTTGAACAAAAACCCGAAGAAGTTCAGAAATGGTTGAAAGAACAATACCCAACTATAAAAGAAAGAGCAAGTAAAGAAAAAGCTATTATTTATTTTGGAGACGAAACTGGCTGCAAGAGTACCCATCAATCAGGAAGAAGCTACGCTCCTAAAGGTCAAACACCAATTATCAAAGCAACTGGAAAACGTTTTACAGTCAATATGATCTCTGCCATCAGCAATAAAGGACACTTACAATTCATGCTGATGGAAAAAGGGTTCAATAGTGAAGTGTTTCAAAAATTTTTGGAGCAAATGATAAAATATAGCAAGCAAAAAGTATTTTTTATAACCGATAATCACCCTTCACATAAAACAAAAAAAATAGAACAATGGTTAGAGATGCACAAGGATCAGATAGAAGTTTTCTTCATCCCTCCTTATTCTCCTGAACTCAATCCACAAGAATATGTCAACCAAGATCTAAAAACCAATATCATAGGGAAGAAAAGAGCTATTAACCAAGAACAACTCAAGGAAAATATCAAAGGATTTATGAAAAAAAGGAAGGCAGACAAACCGCAGGTGAAAAAATATTTCCACCATAAGCACGTTAAATACGCCGCCTGAAAGATTTATAAGAACTAATTACCCTAACGATTAATTAAATGTTATTTTTAACTTAAAATTCACTTAATTTTTTTAAATCTTTAACGTACTTATTTTGTAATATTACGCTTTGAAAATTTATATATATATAGTTATTATTTTGAAGATATTTCGACTCCTTTTTTTACTCTTTTTTACGTTTTCCTTTGCCCAAAATGATTATAATTACAAATTATATGGAACGAATGATGGATTGTCTAGTTCGCAGATATATGACATACATCAGGATAAAAAAGGATATATATGGTTGGCAACACAAAAGGGTATTACGAGATATAATGGTTACGAGTTTAAAAAAATTGGATCAAATGAGAAATTCGAAGATGCTGTTTTAGATTTTTTTCCACAAATCAATGGTCAAATCTGGTGTAGAACTTTAAATACACAAAAAACATTCTTTATAGATGAAAAATCTGAAGAAATAAAATTATATGACTATAATGATAAACTGAATAATCTAATTAGTAAAAAATCGGTTGTAGAAAGTATATATTTAGACCCTGAGCAATCGTTACATGTTGGAGGAAAAGGAATTAATGGTGAAATTATTATTAGTAAAAGCGGGGAAATATTACAATCTCCGGTTAATGCTGAGTTAGAAGAAGGTACACATATAGTTTCTAAAAAAACTTTTTCAGAAAATCCGTTTTTCTTTTTAAGTAATGATACTACTGAGCTTAATAAACATTTAATAAAAACTAAGCTAAAAGGTATATTAAGAAGTACTATAACCTTAGGAAATAAGCCTTATACAATATTTATTAATGGAGAGTTAATAGAAGTTATAACCGATAAAGGGGATATCCATACTTCTATAAAAAATAAATATAGCCCTCTAGGTCTTAAAACAATTAATGATTCTCAGTTTTTTGTTGGATACCATCATGGAGGAGCTCGTATTGTTGATATTAATGGAAATATAAAAGCAACATTTTTAGAAGGATTATCGGTAACTAATTTTTTAGTAGATCACAATGGAGGGTATTGGTTCTCTACATTAAATTCTGGATTATTTCATATTAAGAATCCTACTATTAAAAACAAAAAAATACCATTTATAGAAAATACACATATAAATTCTTTGGCAAGGGATAAAGATAATACATTATATCTCTCAACTACCGATGGGTGTATTGTGAGTTTTAAACAAGATAAAAAAGCTATAATGTTTAGTGAATCTGTTAATAACATTCATGGTTTGGTTACTAGTGATGCTATAAAAAATGGCTTGTACATCTATAATAATAAAAGATTAATAACTCCATTTAATAAAAATATTGATCTAGAGTATACGCTAAAGCTTTCAGAGCCAGATAGCAGTGAGATTATTTTAGCATCAGGTAATAGAGGTGTATCTATTATATCACCAGAAGAAATAAGCTCTGTTGAGACTTCATATCGTGTATTGGATGCAATTATTAGAAAGGATACTTTGTATATAGGGACACCTAAAGGTTTGTTTAAACAAAACGGAACCTCTTTTACTTCATTCTTTCCTAAGGATAGCCCTATTTTTGATTCTAGAATAGAAGATATAGATATACACCCTAAAAAAGAAGAACTATACCTTGCTACAGTAGGTAAAGGTATTATTGTTGTAAAAAAGGATAGTACTTATACTATAGATGCCAAAGATGGATTAAATAGTAATACCATTAAAGAAATTTATTTTGAAAACGAAAATGTTCTATGGGCTTGTACTAATAAAGGCGTCAATAAGATTGTATTTGAGACAAATAATAGTATAAACATACAAGGAGTATCAGTTCAAGAAGGGCTAATTAGTAATGAAATAGAAGATATTGAAATTATAGATAATACAGTATGGTTAGCAACCAAAAAAGGAATAACCTATTTTCCAAAATCTATTTTAGAATCAAAAAAATCAGATACTTATTTTTTAAAAATTAAAAACCTGAAGGTTAATGATTCTATGCATATCACTTCTAGGTCACAAAAATTAGAGTTAGAGTATAATAAAAATAACCTTGAGTTTTTTATTGAAGGAATATCATTTGCCAATAATAAATTAAAATACAAGTATAAATTAGAAGGTTTTGATGAAGAATGGCAATTCTCTGATAGTAGAAAAATCACATTTCCCCTATTGCCGCATGGTAGTTATATTTTTACAGTTAAGGCTTGTGATAATGAGAAAAATTGTTCTGAAAAAATACAGACATATTCTTTTAAAATTAAACCCCCTTACTGGAAAACTTGGTGGTTTAAAATAATATGTCTAATCTCTGTTCTTCTATTAATATATTTATTTCTTAGGATAAAAATATTATATAGTAATCGAAGTTTTACCCGCGAACTAATGCGTTTATTAATAAAACGGGTTAACAAAAATGAAAAGTATGTACTATTTAAAGAAGGCAAAAGAGAAATTAAAATAAAAACTAACGAAATCTTATATGTTAAATCCTCTGGGAATTATATTGATATTGTTACAGAGCACGAAAACTATACCCTTAGAACAAAAATAGGTTGCTTTATAGAATCAACACCTGATCCTTTAGAATATATTAGAATTCACAGATCTTATATCATTCGATTAGATAAAGTATATTCTAAATCAAAAACTGAAGTGACAATTAATAATGAAAAATTACCAGTAAGCACAAAATATGTTTCCGAATTAAATAAAATCCATTTCTAGATCAAGACAATTC
>CAKMZM010000219.1 GCA_929200365.1 uncultured Flavobacteriaceae bacterium
ATATAGGTAAAACCAAAATTGCTTTTTAACTCATTTAATAAGTTAAGCACTTGTGCTTGTACAGAAATATCTAAAGCACTTACAGATTCATCACAGATAATAAGTTTGGGTTGTAGGGCTATGGTGCGTGCAATACCGATACGTTGTCGTTGCCCACCACTAAACTCGTGTGGGTAACGGTTAAAATGCTCTTCGGTTAAGCTTACTCGTTGTAGTAATTCTATAACCTTTTGCCTTCTTTCTATATCGTTGTTATACAAATTATGAGCCTGCATAGGTTCCATAATTGCTTTCCCAACAGTTAATCTTGGATTGAGCGATGCAAAAGGATCCTGAAATATCAATTGAATTTCTTTTCGAAGACTTCGTATCTCAGAAGAAGATAATTGTGTAATATCACGCCCTTTGTATACAACCTGACCACTATTGGCCTTATCTAATTGTAAAATAGTATTTCCTAAAGTGGATTTACCACAACCAGATTCTCCTACAAGTCCCAAAGTCTCACCCTCGTAGAGCTTAAAACTTACATCATTTACAGCTTTAAATTCTGCTTTCTCAAATAAACCCACCTTAGAAAAATAGCTTTTTTCTACATTTATAACTTCTAGTAATGGTGGTTGACTATACAAATTTTGATGATGTTGTTCTCGCTGTTCTTTAGTAATGATTTCTTTTTTTTGATCTGTATCTCCCAGAAAATCTGTAATGGTAGGTAGTTTTTTATACCTAACATTCATTGAGGGTCTTGCATTAATCAATGCTTTGGTATATTCTTTTTGAGGAGTATGAAAAATGGTATCCCTTGTTCCGTATTCTATCATTTTTCCCTGATACATAACCAAAACATGATCTGCAATCTCAGAAACCAGTGAGAGATCATGAGAAATAAATAAAATACTCATTTTATATTCTTTCTGTAGGCTTTTTAGCAAACCTATAATCTCTTTTTGTACCGTTACATCAAGTGCAGTTGTAGGTTCATCTGCAATAAGAAGCTTTGGTTTGCAAGCAATGGCCATAGCGATCATGATGCGCTGTTTTTGGCCTCCACTTAATTGATGAGGATATGATTTGTATGCTCGATCAGGGTCAGGAAGTTTTACTTTTTCGAATAAAGAAAGTACTTCTGCTTTTATTTTGGCTTTAGAGAATGATGTGTGTTGAAATAAGATTTCTGCGACTTGTTTTCCGCATTTCATAGAAGGATTTAAAGAACTCATAGGTTCCTGAAAAATCATAGCGATCTCATTACCACGAATCGCTCTATATTCTTTTTCATTAAGATGTGGTAAAGAGATACCATCATAGATAATATTTCCTTTAGTGATTTTAGAAATTTTATTAGGCAGTAGCCCCAAGATAGCTAACGAAGCTACAGATTTTCCACTTCCAGATTCGCCTACAACTCCTAATATTTCATTTTTATGAATATCAAAAGAGATGTCATAAAGCACCTGATTTTCTTTTTCTTCTGATAAAAAAGAGACACAAAGATTTTGTACTGAAAGCAGTGTAGTAGTATCCATAACTTAAGCGTTAGGTAAATTTAGGAAATTCAACGCGTTCATCGATTTCTTTTTACAATTATTTTGGTGTGATATTTGTTATCTTTACCTGCCAAAGTATAGTAATGAAGCTACTCAAACTTTCTCTTCGTACACGAATTTTTATTTCCATGACTATTTTGGTATTACTAGCTTCAATTTTGATTGCAGCCGTAACGATCTATCAGTATAAAGAAGAAGCAGAAGAATATCACCAGGGGCGATTAGAACGAAAAGAAGAACGAATTCAAATCACAATTAATAATGTATTAAAAAGGACAACTTATCCTGTAAATAAAGAAAATATAGCATTAATTTTTAGAGAAAAAGATCGTATTTACCAGATTTCTGAAGAACATACCATGCCTATTAATATATATGGGCTTTCGGGAAAATTATTAGTTAAGTCAGAAGGTGGATTTGCCAAAGATACGACTGATATTCAAATTAACCCTGTTATTTTGGATACATTAGCTTCTCTTTATGACAAGAAATATTTGGTAAAGTCTGAAAAAAATGGAGAAAGATTTTTAACCTCTTATACGTATATTACAGATATTAGATCAAAACCTTTAGGAATCCTACATTTACCGTATCTTGAAGATGATGACTTAATCACAAGAGAATTGTTAGAGTTTTTGAAACGTTTGGGGCAGGTGTATTTACTGATGCTTTTGGTAGCAGTTGTATTGGCTTATTTTTTATCAAAATACATTACAAAATCCTTAAATACAATTTCTGAAACTATAGACCAAACTCGATTAGATAAACGAAATAAGCGAATAGATATCGGTGATGCCAGCGAAGAAATTTTTTCATTGGTAAATGCCTATAATAGTATGATCGATGAACTTGAACAAAGTGCAGCAATGCTAGCAAAGAGTGAGAGAGAGGCAGCTTGGAGAGAAATGGCAAAACAGGTAGCGCACGAAATTAAAAATCCATTAACACCAATGCGATTAACAGTGCAGAGTTTTCAACGAAAATTTGATCCTCATGATCCCAAAATTCAACAAAAAGTTCAGGAGTATAGCGATACTTTGATCCAACAGATCGATACGATGAGTTCTATTGCTTCTGCGTTTTCAAATTTTGCACAGATGCCTGCACAAAAAAGCGAAACTTTAGACGTAGTGAAGATAGTAGGGCTGGCATTAGATATTTTTAACGAGGATTATATCATTTTTCCTTCAGAAAAAGAAAAAATCATTGCTAAGTTTGACAGAACACAACTGATACGAGTGGTCACCAATTTGGTAAAAAACGGTATACAAGCAATTCCTGAAGATCGTACCCCTAAAATTATTGTGGATGTATTTTCAGAAAATGGAGAAGTTCTTATTACAGTTGCTGATAATGGAGTCGGGATAACCGAAGAAAATACAAAGAAAGTTTTTGAACCTAAATTTACAACTAAAACTAGTGGTATGGGACTTGGGTTAGGAATGGTAAAAAATATTGTAGAAACTTATAATGGGAGTATTACCTTTACATCAAAAAAAGGAAAAGGAACCGTTTTTAAAGTTAGATTTCCAAAAGAACAATAACTTTTGATTTTAGTATTATATGATTATAATATTAGTGGTAAATAATAAAGGATTTTGAACAAATAGGATATGCTTATTTTAAAGTGCCTGAAAGAGATAAATTTAAAGCTTATATGTCGTTTGGAAAAGGATATAATTTTAACGGAGTAAAAGAACAGATTTATCATATACATATGTGCCCTAAAGATAACTTAATGTGGGAACAAGTAGATTTTCGGGATTATTTGATATCTAATCATAGAGCTAAAGCCTATGAGGAATTGAAAATAGAATTAGCTTCTAAGTATAGAAATGATAGAGGTGAATATCTGTTATCAAAAACAAACTTTATAAACGAAACATTGAATTTAATAAAGAAGACATAAACAAATTATATAATGTATACTAATATTCTAACATCTCAAAACAACGGAGTTACCAGGATAACTATTAACCGTCCATCAAAATTGAATGCACTTAATAAAGAGACTATTCAGGAGTTACATGCTGCTTTTAGAGTTGCAGATCTTGATGCTGATACCAAAGTCATTATTATTACGGGAAGCGGAGAAAAAGCCTTTGTTGCTGGCGCAGATATTAGTGAGTTTGCAGATTTTTCTGTATCAGAAGGAGGAAATCTGGCTGCAAAAGGACAAGAACTACTTTTTGATTTTGTAGCTCATCTCTCTACACCAGTAATTGCTGCCGTAAATGGATTTGCTTTAGGAGGTGGATTAGAATTAGCAATGGCAACACATTTTAGAATTGCCAGTGATACTGCAAAAATGGGGTTACCAGAAGTTTCTTTAGGAGTGATACCTGGGTATGGTGGTACACAGCGTTTACCACAATTAGTTGGTAAAGGCAGAGCTATGGAAATGATAATGACCGCAGGAATGATAGATGCTCATCAGGCGTTACAATATGGGTTGGTAAATCATGTAACCACTCAGGAAGAATTGATACCGTTGGCAGAAAAACTGGCAGGAAAAATTAGGAGAAACTCATCTGTAGCAATTGGTGCAGCTATCAAAGCTATCAATTCTGGATATGAAGATGGTGTGAACGGATATAAAACAGAGATCCAACAGTTTGGTAATTGTTTTGGTACCGAAGATTTTAAAGAAGGAACTACGGCTTTTTTAGAGAAACGTAAAGCTAGCTTTCCCGGCAAGTAGAATCAGCAAACTGGGGGCGTTTGGTATAAAAAAATGATACAGAATATTGCACAATAAAAAACCAGCTACATCACTGCAACTGGTTTTTATCACTTATTTATACTGTTCTGAACTTATAAACTTCAGAACGGTATAATATTTATTGTCTTACACATCGATCATGTTACTCACACGTTACTCCTGAGCTTACTATGATTTCTGTAGCATAATTGATATTTAGATCACAAATTGCTTGAGGAATACTACTGAATCTATTGTTTTTCAGATTTAGGAGCGTTAAATTTGTAAGGTTTCCAATTTCTGCTGGAGCAGCTGCAATTTCGTTATTTTCTAAGTTTAATACCTCCAAATTAATAAGCTTTTCAATAACTTCTGCAGGAATACTTGTTAATCGATTATATTGCAGATATAGTTTTTCTAACTTTTGAAGTTGTCCAAATCCTAATGGAATAGTTGTTATTTCATTATGATCTATACGCAACTCTTTCAAATTAACCAGATTTTCAATTTCTAGAGGAAAGCTTGTTAATTTATTATTCTCAAGACCTAAACTTTCCAAATTAGTTAGACTTCCAATTGTTGCAGGAATGCTTGTTAATTGATTATTGTCGCTAATGTTTAAAATTTCCAAATTAGTCAGATTTCCAATTGTTTCAGGAATGCTTGTTAATTCTGTTTTATTTAAAAATAGAAATTTCAAATTTCTCAAATTTCCGATTTCTTCAGGTATAGTACGTAAAGGATTATCCACGATAAATAGATTTTCTAAACTTTCAAGATTTCCAATTTCTTTAGGAAGACTAGTTATCGAATTTTCATCTATACCTAATGTTTTCAAATTTTTCAAATTCCCAATCTCCAAGGGAATACTCCTTATTTGGTTATTGTAAAGGTCTAATTTTTCTAACTTTTCAAGCCCTCCAATTGCTAGCGGCAATAGGGTAATACCCTCATTAGGAAGCAGTAATTCTGTAACTCTATCATTTACTATAGTAACACCCTCCCATGATTCCATGGTAGTTGCATTAATATCCCAGTTTAAAGTATTATTGGGATTTGCATAGTAAAAGGTTGTTAATATCTCACGATCTCGTGTACTTTCAGGATTTGTTTGAATTTCTACAATAACAGTATACTCTTGTTGAGTAGTACCATCTTGTGCCGTTACCGTATAGATTACAGGATCACTAAAATCGGCTGCGGTTTCTGTATTTGGGTTTACAGAGGCGTC
>CAKMZM010000220.1:0-1136 GCA_929200365.1 uncultured Flavobacteriaceae bacterium
GGTTCCCAAAGGTGTTTGAACTGTTCTGGTTTTATAATCCAACGTCTTACTTAGTTCGTAACTTAGGATTTCGCCTAGTCGCTCGATATTCTTTCTAAAACGCATAGCATCTTTCTGTATAGTAACATCCCTGAGTTCTAAAACAAATTGATTTAAAATTGAATTTTTTAATCCTAAATTATGAATGACCATTGCTGTTATATTTTAAGAGGTTATTAAAAATCTTTATTCTGGTTATTAATAAGATGAGTCAAAAAATTAGAGTTAACTTCTCCTCTTCATATATCTATCTCAAATACTTCAAAAATGCTACTCTAGGAATCTCTCTAGCCCCCAGACTTGCCAAATGATCGGTATACATCTGGCAATCGATCAATTGTACCTCCTTTTTTATTAACCATTCTACCAAAGTAATAAAACCATATTTAGAAGCATTACTTACTTTAGAAAACATACTCTCGCCACAAAATACTTTTTTATCTTTCAGCAAAACCCCATATAAGCCACCTACTAAAACTGATTGTTGCCAAACCTCAACAGAAACAGCATACCCCAATGCATGTAGTTTTTTATATGCTTTTTGCATATCGGTTGTAATCCAGGTACCTTCTTGTTCTGGGCGTTTGACTGTTGCGCAATGTTGCACAACACTTTCAAAATCTTTATTAAATGTTACGTTAAACTTATTTTTTCGGATAAGTTGACGCATACTTTTACTTATTTTAAGTTCTGACGGGAAAAGCACCATTCTTGGATCAGGGCTATACCATAGGATCGGTTGATGCTCATCATACCAAGGAAAAATCCCGCTATGATATGCCTCCAATAATCTATCAACAGAAAGATCTCCTCCGATAGCCAAAAGACCATTAGTATCAGCAAGAGTAACGGGTGGAAATTGTATTGCATCTGTTAAAATGTACAAAATATACTTATAAACCTTTATACAACGTTAAATATCAGTTAGTTGTTTGAATTGACCAAAAAAATCACAATATTTGTTAGAACCTTTTAAGATAAATTTTGTTCATCATTGCTTTTTTGAGTTTTATTAAAAGGTTAATCTAAAATTACAATAATGAAAAGTCCGATATTTTTAATATCGGACTTTTTTCTTATAGAAGTGATTTAAGCTT
>CAKMZM010000220.1:1236-5471 GCA_929200365.1 uncultured Flavobacteriaceae bacterium
AAAAGTCCGATATTTTTAATATCGGACTTTTTTCTTATAGAAGTGATTTAAGCTTCTTTATTAAATATATTTAAAAACAAATTTTAGAATGGTAAATCATCATGTTCTTCTTCTGATAAATCTGAAGCAGGCTCAAAAGCTTCTGTAGGAGTAGAAGTCATAGGAGCAGGAGTGTTTTGACCCACAGGTTGTAAACTTTCAATCCTCCATCCTTGGATAGAATTAAAATACTTAGTTTCTCCTTGAGGGTTTACCCACTCACGACCACGTAAATTAACACTTATCTTCACATCCTGACCAACCTGAAAGGGATTTAATAAGTCACATTTATCCTGAACAAATTCTACCATAATATGTTGTGGGTATTGCTCTTCAGTAGTAACTACAATTTCTCTCTTTCTAAAACCATTGCTTCCAAAAGTTTGAGTCTCACCGATCATCTTTACTTTACCTTGTACTTCCATCTTATTAAATTATTTTTTATACTGCTAAAATGTTCCATGCTATATCTATATCATCCTGATCAAGATACTGCTTTGCAAATTTATGAATTTCTATTAGGTTAACCTCTTGAATTTTACCCTTAATATCAATATGGTTATTAACAAATTCTAAAGCTTCGGCTTTTGTTGGTATTTTTTCTACATTTCCTAGCTTACCTAAATCATTTCCTGTAAAAACAGTACTGTTTCTTACATCTTCTGGCAATGCATCTACACCAATTCCTATTGAAATTAATGGTTTAGGCACTTCAAACATTCCCATATTGGCTCTACTATACCAATTACCTCCCATACGAGCAACCTGATCTATCTTATGCTGATCTATTCTATTATTTTCATCCATAACATTCTCATTAATATGCATAAGAACTACTTCGCAGATAATAAGATTACCAGCCCCTCCTTTATCTCCCATAGGAACTATCTGATTAACCTTACATTCAAACTGTACTGGAGATTCTCCTACGCGATACGCTTTAACTTTTTCTGAAGGCATCATTGTAAGTCCAGATTTCACAAATTCATTTACATCTTCAGGATATTCTGTACTTGATAATGACATCTGCTGCACAATATCATAATTTACAATATTGATCACTGCTTCTTTGGTAGATTTTGCATTCTCTAGCGTATGCTTTGTTGTATTATCTCTTACTCTTCTGGCAGGAGAAAAAATAAGAATCGGTGGATTCGCGCTAAATACATTAAAAAAACTAAACGGAGATAAATTGGCATTACCATTTATATCCATCGTACTGGCAAAAGCTATAGGCCTGGGCCCAATTGCCCCAAGCATTAAACCATGCAATTTCCCTGTAGTAACCTGTGACGGATCGATTGTAATCATACATTTGTTTTATACTAAACAAATATAACCAAAGTTTGATTTTAGAATCTGTTTCATCGACAATAAAATTGTTTTAAAACGTTTATATTTAGGGTTTAGTTAACTGATCTTTATGAATTTTTCTGATGAGCGTAATTTTTCGAGCTATTTTATTATTATAGCTGTTTTAGTAATAACTGGTCTTGTTTTATGGAATACATCGTTATTCATGCAACGTCTTAAGGATGATGAACGAACTAAGGTTGAAATATGGGTGCAATCTCAGAAAGCGTTAGATAGTGAGCAATCTGATGATTACCTCGAATTATCTATTATAATAGGAGCTACAAACAAATCTATTCCCATCATTATTACAGATTCCAAAGGTGATTTTATTAGAGATTCATCAGAGAAACCCGATTCAAATTATTTTAAAAACTTGCCAAAAAATGTGATAAGTAATGAACAAAAACTGAGAGCTTACTTAAAAACACTGAAATCAGAAAATGAACCGATCGAACTCGATCTCAAAGATACAGTTCAATATATTTATTATGGTAATTCGGATATTTTAAATAAACTGAAATATTACCCGATGGCCATTGCTGTCATTATATTTCTATTAATAGGAGTGATCTATTTCTTTTTTACCACCTCTAAGGCAAGTGAACAGAATAAACTGTGGGCTGGTATGGCTAAAGAGACTGCTCATCAAATTGGCACACCACTATCCTCTTTGGTGGGATGGAACGAAATTCTTAAAACCGAAAATGTAAATCCCGAATATATTGTAGAAATAGAGAAAGATATTGAACGATTAAAGATCATTACAGAACGTTTCTCTAAAATTGGATCTATACCTAATCTTGAAGATGTTGATATCGTAGAAGAAACCCGAAACGCCTATACATATCTTCAATCCAGAAGTTCTAAACTTATCAACTTTTCACTTAATCTGCCCGACAAACCCATTGAAGTATCACTAAATCCTCAATTATACAGCTGGACAATCGAAAACCTTGTAAAAAACGCTATCGATGCGATGCGAGGGAAAGGAGATCTTAAAATTGATCTTACCGATGACGCAAAGCGAGTATTTATACGAATCAAAGACACAGGAAAAGGTATTCCTAAAAGTAAATTTACCAAAATTTTTGAGCCTGGTTATACCTCTAAAAGCAGAGGATGGGGACTAGGTTTATCCTTATCTAAAAGAATTATAGAAGAATATCATTTAGGAAAAATTAAAGTCCTTAAATCAGATATTGGTAAAGGTACTACTTTTCAAATCACACTTCGCAAATCTGAAGTCATTTCTTAATATCAAATTTTCTTAAAGAAGCATAACATTTTTTTCTTCACAACGTTATAAAATACCTAAAACGCCAAATCTAAATAAAGTGAAGACCGAGTATATAACTTTAAAAGAAACAACTCTTACTAATAATTGCCCAGAATGTTATTCTACAGATGGTATGATACTTTCTTTTAAACAGCAAAAATTAAAATCAAAACTTTTGGTTAAGACCAAAAGTAACATTATAGAGAGTATTAACTGTAATAAATGTGAAACTCAAATTTATCCTGGACAGTGGACTCTAGATATAGAAAGGGTGTACAATTATCATAAAAAAACAATTGATCATAAGTCTGGATCATTACACTTTACCAGATTGTTTTATACCCTTATGCTACTTATAACAGTTATTATAGTCATTTCATATTTGTTTTTACTAACCTGATTTGGACTTATGCGTGTAAATTAATATTGTTTCATAATCTGTCGCAACTCATCGGTAATCAAAAAGGTTTTATCTGTATTAAAATCAAAACAAACTGCTACATCATGACCTTCTGCACAAAGTACTCCCTCATCATTATACAAATGATGATGTAATCCAAAACTAGAATTTTTAATAAATTCAACTCTGGTTTTGATGATTACATTGCCTGGAAAAAACAAAGGGTTTTTAAAATCACATTGTGTAGAAACCAACATAGATCCTTTTTTGGTTTCGGCATATAATGCTGCCAAACCTGTTACCTCCCAGAATTGAACACGTGCACTTTGCATATACTTCATAAAATTCACATTATTTACATGCTGATACGTGTCCATCTCACTCCAATCAATTCGAAGTTGCAGAGATAGTTTAAAATCTGATTCCTGCATATACTTATATATTCGATTGAATTTCTTTTGCCAGTGCTTTAAATTCTGACTCAGACATGGTTATTTTATGCTGAAAAGTCATTTCCTTCATTTCATTTAACGGAATCAAATGTACATGTACATGCGGTACTTCGAGACCAACAACGGCAATACCAACACGTTTGCAAGATACTGTTTTCTCTATAGCTTTAGCAACTTTACGAGAAAAGCGCATTAACTCTAGGTATACATCTTCATCCAGATCAAATATTTTATCTTCTTCTTTTTTAGGGACACATAATGTATGTCCTTTGGCATTTGGACTAATATCCAAAAAGGCGTAATAATTCTCATCTTCGGCCACTTTGTATGATGGAATTTCGCCATTTACAATTTTAGTAAACAGGGTAGACATTGATTAAATTTTAGTTAGGTTATGATTTTCGAAATATAGTTGATTTATCTGTAAGTCAAAACCATAAAAAAGCCTTTTTTAAAAAAACAAAAAAGGCATACAATAAAGTCTGAAAAATTAGTTCTTTATTCTCGTGTAATCTCTACAACATCAAACTTCATAATCCCATTGGGAACTTGTATTTCAGCAATTTCGCCTACACTTTTCCCTAGGAGACCTTTTCCGATAGGAGAATCCACAGATATCTTTCCTGTTTTAAGATCGGCTTCGCTTTGTGCTACCAATTTATAGGTCATTTCGGCACCATTAGTTTGATTTTTGATCTTTACAGTAGAATGT
>CAKMZM010000221.1 GCA_929200365.1 uncultured Flavobacteriaceae bacterium
ATCTGGGATATAGAGGAGTAGGTGTTTTAGGCGGAATATGGAATGCAGAGGATTCGTTACAATCTTATATAGTAATAAAAGATGCGTGGGAAATGATAAATAAAGTAATTTAAACTACTTTATTCTGTAAAAAAAATACAAGCAAGTTTTTAAAAAACAAATATCATTTATTTTTGAGATGAAAATTAAAAATGAAAAACTTAGAAAGTATATTAACGAGAATACAACATCAACTGTTAGATCCAGAGGTAATACGGTAAAGATTATAGATGTTAACTTTTCTAAAGATCATCAATCTGTAAAAGCTAATGTAGCAGGAAGTGGTAGAAATAGATATATAGTCAATTTTTATGATCTTAAATCTGATACAATATCTGGTACTTGTACCTGCCCTTTTGATTGGGGATCAGTCTGTAAACATCAGGTTAGAGTAGCTCATGAAATTGATGAGAAATGGAATATGTCTATACCAAAATTAAAAGCTGAAAAATCTACAAATCAAAAAAAATATTCGGCAAATGCTCCAATTTCACTCCCTTTTTCTGCTCCAAAAGATTGCACATGGGATTGGTTGCAAAAACATACCATACAAAGAGTAATCTATCAGTATGAGTCTGGTTATGGATTCGAAATCGAAAGTAAAACGATAAAATCAGGCCTTTTCGAGTTTTTGGTTATTGATCGATATGGGAATCATGAATATAATATCATCATTCACAAAAAAGAAGAAAAAATATCTCTGCAATGTGATTGTAAAGCCACTAATAAACATCTTTGTGTACACCAATTTATGGTATTGGATGATATGTTTGAAAAAATGCCACAGGCTTTTTTGTCAGAAAGCGAGTTAAATATCATCAAATCAGAAAAGTTAAAAGAATACGGGTTCTCCTTAGAAGACGAATCTTATAAAGAGTATTTTAATTTTGAATACTATCAAAAAGAATTAACAGCAGTCCCTCTAAAACAAGGAATACTTAAGTTAAGCAAATATCAGGAGAATATAGATGAAATTGTTGAAGACCTCATTACAGGAGAAGTAGCAAAAGAAGATGAAGCACCGATTGCCTTGATAGAAGAAAATAAATCCTATAAAAGAGAAATAGCAATAGGATTTCATTTCAACAATAAAAAAAATAGGATGCCTTTTTTTATTGTTCCTATGGAAGGTAACCTTAAAAAAGACAGAACAGAACTAACAACTCGAATTACCGAAATAACTCCCGAAATCCTCGTTTTTAATAGAGATCAATATACAGATGAGAGATTTGAACTATTAAGACAATTAGTAGAAGAATCTTATGATGGAGTGCATAAAGATAGAGGGATACCTGAAGCAGACCAAGCAAAAAAACTGGTTTCAAAGTTAAGGAGTATTATACCACAGCTACAGGATACTATTTTATATAGGGTTAATATGTATAACTTATATGATCGCAAAATTTCTAAGCATAATTTGGAGTTGATCAAAGAAATGAAGGAGCAAAGTACTTCATTATCATTTAAAGTTGAAGAAGAAAAATTACATTATGTGTTGCGTAGTTATACTACTATTGAAGGGGTAATGTATGACATGAGCAAAGAAAAAATAACCTGTCATTTTCCTTTTGTAATTCATAACGGAGTCTATTACCTCAATGAATCCATGGGGTATTCCAGAAGTATTAATACATTTTGTAAAAACCCAGAACTCCGGATTCCTAAATCAGAGTTTGAAACCTATTATAACCGGTTTATACAACCTTTATCAAAGAAATTTTTGGTAGAAATAGATCATTTAAAAAAAGAGATATTAAAAGTACCTATGAAAAAACGATCAAAACAGTTGTATTTATCAGAGATTAGCGGATTTATTTTATTAAAACCAATAGTTGTTTATGATGATCAGGATGTAGAAATCCTTAACGATGCAAATGTAGAATATTACAAAAAAGGAAAATTGATACAATTACAAAGGGATAAAGAGTATGAAATATTATTTATAAAAACCTTAAAAACATTACATCCGCAATTTGACAATCAACGACAATCATTTTTTCATTTAACACCACAAGAATTTGTAGAAAATGGATGGTTTTTGGATGCCTTTGATATGTTAAAAGAACAAAACGTACAGATATTCGGATATGATAAACTATCCGAGATGAAGTATAATAAAAATAAACCTTCTGTAGCCATACAGATTAAATCTGATATAGATTGGTTTGATGTTAATGTAACCGTAGCATTTGGGAATCTTGAAGTATCTCTCAAAGAAATACAGAAATCGGTTATTAATAAAAATAAATATGTAGAACTTACAGATGGTAGTATTGGTATACTTCCAGAAACCTGGTTAGAAAAATATAGCCACTTATTTAGAACTGGAGATCTAAAAAAAGATACCATTCGTGTTTCAAGATACCAACTCTCGGTTATTGATAGTCTATATGATGAGTTAGATCAAGAAGACCCTATTTTTGTTAAACATAAAGAAATAAAAAATCAACTGGCTAATTTTCAGGAAATCTCTAAAGTAAAGAAACCTCGTGCATTAAAAGCAACACTTAGAGACTATCAAAAAGAAGGATTAAATTGGTTAAATTTTTTAAATCAATATAATTTTGGTGGATGTCTGGCAGATGATATGGGATTGGGTAAAACATTGCAGATGATTGCATTTTTTAAGCATTTAAAAGATACGAAAAAACCAAAAAACGCCCATTTAGTTGTACTTCCTACATCATTAATCTTTAATTGGCAAGAAGAAATACAGAAGTTTTGCCCTGCGTTAAAAGTACTTGTTCTTACCGGAGGAAACAGAATAAAGGATAGTGCCAGTTTTAAGAAAATAGACATAGTGTTAACTACTTATGGTATTGTGATGAGAGATATTACATACCTCAAAAAATATACATTTAATTATATTGTATTAGACGAATCTCAAGCCATAAAAAACCCAAATTCTCAACGTTTTAAAGCAGTTAGATTATTAAAGTCAGAAAATAAACTGGTACTTACAGGAACACCTATAGAGAACAACACCTTTGATTTGTATTCGCAAATGACTTTTGTGAATCCAGGACTTTTAGGAACAATGGCACATTTTAGAAAAGAGTTTTCTACACCAATCGATAAGAATAAAGACTCAAAAGTTGCTAATGAACTAAAACAATTGATCAATCCTTTTATGCTAAGACGTACTAAAGAACAGGTCGCTAAAGAATTACCAGAAAAAACAGAGCAAATACTTTATTGTAGTATGGAGGAAGAGCAACAAAAGTTATATGATGCATTTAGAAATAAATATCGAGATTATGTACTCAATAAAATAGATGCCAATGGATTAGGAAAATCAAAAATGTATGTATTAGAAGGATTAACCAAATTGAGACAAATCTGTGATGCTCCTCAATTGCTAAATGAAGAAGAAAGTTACACACAAGAATCTATAAAAATTAAAGAATTAATACGTCATGTTACAGAAAAAACAGGAAAGCATAAAGTATTGGTTTTTTCGCAATTTGTAAAAATGTTGGAATTGATAAAAAATGAATTAGATGACCAAAATATCAGGTATGAATATTTGGATGGTAAAACTAAAAACAGGCAGGAAAAAGTTGAAAACTTTCAGGAAAATGAAAACATAAGAGTATTTCTGATTAGTCTTAAAGCAGGAGGGACAGGACTTAACCTTACTGCGGCCGATTATGTGTATTTGGTAGACCCCTGGTGGAATCCTGCAGTAGAAGCTCAGGCAATAGATAGAAGTTATCGTATAGGTCAAACCAAACATGTAATGGCGTATAAAATGATATGTAAAGGAACTATAGAAGAAAAGATTATAGAACATCAACTTAATAAAAAACAAGTATCTGGTGATGTCATACAAACAGATGAAAGTTTTGTGAAATCCTTGTCAAAAGAAACCATAGCAGAACTGTTTAGCTAATGAAAAAACGACCTTACATATTAACAATAGCAGGTTTTGACCCATCAAACGGAGCAGGACTTACCGCAGATATTAAAACCATTGAAGCACTAAAAGGCTATGGCCTGTCTGTTTGTACTGCAAATACGATCCAGAATGATGTTGAATTCAAAACATGCTATTGGACAAATATTGATGTGATAAAAAGCCAGATAGAAATACTATTTGATCGTTTTACAATAGCGTATGTAAAAATAGGAATCGTTCAAAACTGGGATGTACTCAATCAAATTATTGATGTTTTATCAGAAAAAAATGAAACCATAAAAATTGTTTTGGATCCGGTGTTGCGGTCGAGTTCAGATTTTGATTTTCATGCTTCAGAAAACAATTCAAGTGATCAGGATAATATCGAAAAACAACTCGACAATGTATTAGATAAAATCTATCTTTTAACACCAAATTATAATGAAATAGAAGAACTGTATACAAGTAAAACTACCAAAGAAACAATTACTCATATTTCTGGCAAAACAAATCTTTTTCTGAAAGGAGGGCATAAAAAAGAAGCAATAGGCAAAGATGAGTTGTTTACTACCAACGGGAAACGGTTTGTGTGTAACCAAAAAACAAAAAATGTATCAGAAAAACACGGAAGCGGTTGTGTGCTGTCTGCCGCAATCACAACATATTTGGCATTAGGGTTTCCTTTACTCAAAGCTTGTTACAGAGCAAAAAGATATACCGAAAAAGTATTAAGCTCCAATAGTAGCTTGTTGGGGTATCACAAGATGTAGAACGATTAGTATGATGAATAAAGAAATAATAGTAAAGGCCGATATTAATGATGTCGAAGAGATAACCAGCCTGACCAAAATATCAAAAGCATTTTGGGGATATGATGAAGAACAAATTAAAAAATGGGAGAAAGATCATACCATGACAAAGGATTATATTATTGAAGTGGTTTAAACTTTTTTGATTCTGGCGAAAAATAGTATTTTTTTGATCAATTGAAGTGTTTTTTGCACTTCATAGCAGCGCTACGAAGTAAGAAAAAGACGAAAATTGAGTGAAAAAAGACATTTTTATAGCGAATTGAAAAAAGTTTAAACCACTTCATTAAAAACAAAGTGTATAAAATGACTTGCGGTAATAACCTAAAAGGATATTATTCTTATATAGAGAAAGAAAATAAAGTGGTTGAGCTAGATAATATATTTCTCCATCCTGATAGTATTAGAAAAGAATATGGTGCTGTTTTGATGAATGATTTTTTGAAAAAAGTAAAAAAAGTCATTTTGAAAAGATTCGATTATATGCAGAACCTAAAGCCGAAAAGTTTTACATCAAATTTGGGTTTAAAACAGTTAATAGAATAAAAAGTGATATCCCAAACAGGTTTTTACCTGTTATGGAATTAGATATAGAATAATAAGTAAGTTGTCTAAAGGCAACCTCTAAAAACTAAAATTCGAAAAAAAGGGTTCTATTTATTTTAT
>CAKMZM010000222.1 GCA_929200365.1 uncultured Flavobacteriaceae bacterium
GCTTCACCAAAATTTTCGACCTTAAAAAAGATTCTGGTTTGTCGAACCTTTGCATTAAAAAAGATATCAAACTGCTGATAATCTCCTATTTCTTCATCATTTTGAACATAAAATTCTGATAAAACAGGATCATAAGCATCTGCTGTATACCCTGTAAAATATTTAAACGTTACTCCTGCTTGTAAATACAATGCTTTTTTAAACCAGTGATCATGATAATACAAGCTATTTCTGGTTGTAATTTCTGGCACATTATATATCTGATCGCCTCCTTCGACGTTTTGATACATTACTGTATTATCAAGACCTAGTTTCCAGTATTTCAATCCCTGAGTAAGTTTTACTTTTAGTACATCAATGTTTTCTGAAGTTTGCAAAGGAACAATGGCATCATTTTCATTTTTAGCAAAATAGGTATAGTTATTAATCTTGGCATAACTGGTCTCTATCCCGACTATTTTCTTAGCATTAAGACTTACTTGTATTTTTTGAGTTTCGGTATTATCAAAATTATTTTGCCAATTATAATTTACATAATCACTTTGATAAAGTAAAAAATTATAATTTGGTGCTACTGATGCAGAACTTATTTTGGCTCGAATACCATAGTTTTCATTAAGCGTATATCCTGCTCCTGCATTAAAATAATTTCCTGTAAAATCTCCCGAAATAATTGTCATCCCATCGCCAAACAGTTCAAATCCTTTATAGGTGTTCTTATATTCACCCCCTACAGAGTATATGTCTCCTTTAATACGATTTGTTATATTGATTTTAGTTCCTGATTCATCAACCTGACTTAAGATCGTATTATAACCGTAGTTGTAGTTAGAGCTTTCTGCAAGTATACGCAGATTTCCCAACCACTTATTTGTAAAATCTATGAATACTTGATTACTAAAGTCCTCTAAAGCTACATTATCTGAAATATTTGCAGATACATAAGATGCTCCCAATAGATCACTAGGAGCTATTTGTGCTTGATCAAATTTAAATCTCTTATCTGTAAGATCCATAATATGCCCTACAGCCAAACCAGTAGTTGTGCTATCTGTTTTTTTTAATATCGCATATTGATGATTGAGATAAAACCGTTTACCTAAAAGTTTATTTTCTGCATTTTCAAAATTAACTGATACTGATCCCCGATCTGCAAATTCATCATCTTCTCCTACAAATTCGCCTATACCTAAATACTGATTTATTCCTTCTTCAGACAATCCTCCATTTTCTTCGTTAAGCAAATTTTGTGATACAAAATGTGTACGCACATTATATCGGTCATTTTTGGTTCTATAACTTGCTGTAGCTCTAAAATTGCCTGTACTTGTTAAGGCATGCTGGTACTTTCCTAGAGATCGCACTCCTTTATAAGCTATCGAAAGGTTAAGCCCTGGCGATGTGTTTACTGTAAAAAAAGCATCTAATTGCTGCCCCTGCTCAAAGGTCGTTTTAAAATATAATTCGGTAAGCGGTGTAGGTACTTCATAATATACAATATCTTCGGCTTCTATAAAATTAAAATGCCTGGCTCTGGCTCCAAAAAGTGGTAATAAATGGTCTTGTTCTTCTCGCTTTGCCAAGCTATTATAGCTTTGCCCCACATTATGAATCGGAAGTAACTCAAAATCATCTCTGCGTAAATAATTGAATTTATAATCCTTTTGTATGGTTAATGTAGTATCTAAATAAGTAGTATCATTTTGTATCGTAATGATCTTATAATCGGTAACTGGAGGCTTCTCTTTTTCATCCTTAGGCTGCCTTAAAGATTTTCTGGATTCCTGAGGTTGATCTCCTATTTTGTTTGAAGTATCATTTACACTCTCCTGATTCTTTTGCGCCCAAATCATCGAAACCGATAGTAACGCAATTATAAATATTATATTTTTTCTCATTAGATTGCTGAACTGTGGCAAAAATATACTTTTTTAACGAAAGTAAATGGCACTCATTGTTTGTTTACATTAACTTTTTAATCTATTTATAAAAATAGTTTCCTGATATTCTACTCATACTGTATCTTCGTATTATGCTTACATTACAACTAAATCCTGATCTTCTTGAATGTGGTACCGATGAAGCTGGGCGAGGATGTCTAGCAGGCCCCGTAACAGCAGCAGCAGTAATCTTACCTAATGATTTCAATAATAAGATTCTTAACGACTCTAAACAACTTACCGAAGCCAAAAGAAATCTACTAAAACCTATAATAGAAGACTCCTCTCTAACCTATGGTGTGACACATATTTTTATGGAAGAGATTGATGAAATTAATATTTTAAACGCCTCTATTCTAGCCATGCAAAAATCGATAGCACAATTACAACCTCAACCAGAATACATCGTTGTAGATGGAAATAGATTTAAACCATATCATAATATACCCTATACTTGCGTTATTAAAGGAGATGGAAAATATTTAAATATTGCAGCAGCCTCGGTATTGGCAAAAACATATCGTGATACCTTTATGGAAAAGATACATGAAGAGTATCCTATGTACAACTGGAAAAAGAATAAAGGATACCCAACAACAGAGCATCGAGATGCCATTCGCAAATATGGCATTACCAAATATCACAGGAAAAGCTTTAGGTTATTACCAGAACAACTTAGACTAGACCTTAAATAATTATATCTTTTAAAATGGATAGTATAACTCAATGGAAAGAAAAAATAGATACTTTTATAAAGCTATCTAACAAACATAATGTTAAAATGATTATGGCTGAATCTTATGAAAATTTAATCAATAACAAAATTAAAGCTTAAAGATCAAAGGGTTTACTTGATGTTCAGTAATTACAAGAAATTAAAAAAGTTTAAACTACTTCTAAATTAGATTTTATATTTTGCAAACCAGAAAATTGAACTTTTTTATTTTGACAACTAAATTCAGGAATACAAAACGTATTAGCATAATGAAAAATATAGTGGCAGTTCTGTTAATTTTTATTACTATTTCTTGTAATGATACACCAAAAAAATCAAATTCTTTGCTGGATCACATCCCAAGAGATACTCAAATCATTATAAAAATTAATGATATTGAAGGTGCTGCCAGTAAATTAAGAGATAATAATTTTATCAAAAACAATAAGCAGATTGCTTTTTTTGAATACTTCAAAAACTTATCTATTCTAGATCAAACTAGTCAAAATGAAGGGATATTATGTTTTTCCCCACTAGGGAAAAATGATTATGAATATACGTATATTTCAAAATTTGACCCTTCTGTGATTAATGTTGATTCGCTTAATACAAAACAAGTTGAAACGATCAATTATTCTGAGAATACCATTTATAAAGTTACATCAAAAGGAAAATCATTTTTTGCTACCCAACAAGATAGCTTGCTTATCGCCTCTTCATCTCAATTATTGATCGAAAATGCAATACGAATGCAAGCTGCTCCAATTCCTATTGATAAAGATTTACAAAAAGTATATGAAATTTCTGGTGCAGAAAACACATTATCTGTATTGATCAATGGAAAAAAACTACAAAATATTCAGAATTCATTATTGCCAAATGCTGAACTTAAAAGTTTACAAAACTTCAGTGGCTGGATATCGGCAGATGCAACAATAACGCAAAATGCAATGTCCCTAGATGGTATCGCTATCGAAAAAGATTCTTTATCCAGTACTATTGGGATTTTTGACAATACTATTGCTCAAGAAAATAAAATTTCAAAAGTTACCCCAGTTACTGCAAAAGGGTTTATCTCTTATACTTATGATAACTTTGATGTATTGAAAAAAAACCTATCTGTAGCACAGGATAGGGAATTAGAAGATATCCCTACTGATCTTGATGATATCTTATCAGGTGTTTCAGAAATAGGTATGATTTTTCTCGAAAAAGAAAATATATTAGTTCTAAATTCTCTAAACCCCGAAACTGCTCAGGAGAGTCTGGCAGGGGATAAAGTAGATACCTATAGAAATATGCCTATATACAGTTATAAAGGTTCCTCTGCTTTTTCGCAAATCCTTAATCCTTTGGTTAACGATTTTGACGCCAAATTTTATGTTGTTCGGGATGATTTTATCATTTTTGGATCTTCTACCAGAGCTCTTAAAGATATTATTGCTAATATTCTGAATCAAACATTACTCTATGATCAAGAGTATTACAAAGCAGCTATAAAAGATTTATCTGACGAATCTTCGATATTAATGGCTGGTACTATCAAAAACATAAAAGAATATATTTCTGAAAATACTAAAGAAGAATATTCATCACAATGGGAAACAATTACACATAAAGGGTATCAAATAGGAATAGTACAGATTATAAAAGAAAACGATTTTGCTCATATTCATAGTATTTTACAAAAAAATAGAGCCAAAGGTGCAGCTACATCGGTAACACAAGTAGCATCAACCACACTAGAAAATAAGGTATTAACCAAGCCCATTCTTGTTAAAAACCACAGAACCAAAGGTATGGATGTAGCAGTACAGGATATCGAAAACAACGTATATCTAATTTCTGATAAAGGTGCTATTTTCTGGAAAAAACAAGTCGATGGCGAAATACTCGGCGATATTCAACAAATAGATATTTATAAAAATGGTAGGTATCAATTATTATTCAATACTGCCAATACACTATATCTGGTTGATCGCGACGGAAAAGATGTAAAACCATATCCAAAGTCATTTGAAAAACCAATCACACAACCTCTTTCGCTATTTGATTATGATAAGAGTAAACGGTATCGCACTGTTATCACTCAAGGTAATGAAATAAAAATGTTTGATGCCAAAACAAAAGTTGTAACTGGATTCAAATTTAAAAGCACAGAAACAGACCTTATTTTACCCCCAAAACATATCAGAATCGGAACCAAAGATTATATATTGCTTTCTGAAAAAAGTGGGAAATTAACAGTTCTGGATCGACTAGGTAAACCACGAGTGAACGTAAAAGAAAAAGTTGATTTTTCTAAAAACGAGTGGTATCAATATCTAGACAAATTTACATCTACTACCAAAAACGGTAAATTAATTCAAATACAAAAAGATGGTAATGCTGTAGAGCAAAATTTAAGTTTGCATGAAGATAACAGAATGGTAGCTACCAATAAAACGCTAGTTACCTTCTCTGAAAACAAACTCACGATAAAAGGTAAGACATTAGAACTGAATTATGGGGTGTATACAGCACCTAAACTTTATTTTATAAAGAATAAGATTTATGTTACTATTACAGATATACAAGCCAAAAAAGTGTATTTGTATGATAGCAATGCTGAGTTATTTCCTAATTTCCCTGTATATGGTAATTCTGTACTAAGTCTAGGCAATATGGATAAAGATTCTAATCTAGAATTTGTAGTTCAGGGAGAAGAAAATGGGATACTCATCTATCAGATAAATTAAACTACT
>CAKMZM010000223.1 GCA_929200365.1 uncultured Flavobacteriaceae bacterium
CTACATCATCTTAAAGATAATGAGATCAAAAAAATTATAAAAAAAGCTGTTAACTTGGCAAAAACTGCAGTGGTGATTAACGATCTTCATCGTAGTGCATTGGCATATTATCTTTTTAAGATATTTAGCTTCTTTTTTATTAAAGGGTATGTAGCAAAAAACGATGGATTAGTTTCTATAAAAAGAGGGTTCAAAAAACAGGAGTTGTTATATTTTGCTAAAACACTTCAATTACGAGAGTATAGAGTAGATTGGAAATGGGCTTTCAGATACCAGTGGATTATAAAAACTGCAAGTAAATAAAATTAAAAAAGTAAGAAAAATTGAGTGTAAAAATAACTGCCGTAACCAAGCAACTCCCACAATACATGAGGGAAACAAAAGAAATATTACCCTTTGTTTCTCAATGGTTATCAGATCAGAATGATCGTTTCAGACGTAAAGTGATCAAGATTTTCGAAAACGCCGCAGTAGATCGCCGTTATGGCATTATGAGTATCGAAGAAGTGTTTACGGCAACTTCTTTTGAAGAAAAAAACGATATCTATATTCGCGAAGTAAAAAAATTAGGGACTTCTGTTTTAAAAAAGGCATTAGAAAAAATCGATTGGAGCCCTAAATCTCTTGATTATATCATTACCGTGAGTTGTACAGGTATTATGATTCCTTCTGTCGATGCGTATATTATTAATGACCTTAATCTCAAACAAGATATTGTAAGATTACCTGTAACAGAAATGGGGTGTGCAGCGGGTGTTTCGGGAATTATTTATGCGAGAAATTTTCTAAAAGCCAACCCAGAAAAGAGAGCGGCAGTAATTGCTATAGAATCACCTACAGCCACATTTCAATTAGATGATTATAGTATGACCAATATGGTAAGTGCTGCTATTTTTGGTGATGGTGCAGCATGTACATTATTATCATCAGAAAAAGATGCTACAGGCCCAAAAATTATAGGAGACGAGATGTATCATTTTTATGATGCAACAACAATGATGGGTTTTAAACTAACTAATGGAGGTTTGCAAATGATATTAGATCCAAAAGTACCAGAAACTATTGCCGCCCATTTTCCTAATGTAATTCATCCTTTTCTGGCAAAATACAATAAAACCATCAAAGAGATAGATCATCTTGTTTTTCATCCTGGAGGAAAAAAGATAGTGCAGACGGTAGAAGAGCTTTTTGGGCATTTAGGAAAGAATATAGAGGATACAAAGGCTGTTTTGATGGAGTATGGCAATATGAGTAGTGCCACAGTGCTGTATGTATTAGAAAGATTCATGGCACAAAACCCTATGCCAGGAGAGACAGGACTCATGCTTAGCTTTGGTCCGGGATTTTCTGCGCAACGAATATTGCTGGAATGGTAAAAATTACTATTTTTTCATTCCCGAGAAAGCGAAATTTTTTGAAAAACGAATATTAAAAATTTAGATGTGTGAATAAGGATTTTGCAAATAAAAATGAATGGGCACTCATCCTGGGTGGAAGTAGTGGTTTAGGTTTAGCCTCTGCCAAAAAACTGGCTTTGCACGGTATGAATATTATCATTGTTCATCGCAATCGCAAAAGTGAAATGAGTCAAATTGAAGCTAATTTTAATGAAATTAAAGAGATTGGGGTTAAGTTTCTTTCTTTTAATATAGATCTTTTAAAACCAGAAAAGCGAATAAGTGTTATAGAAGAAATAAAAGATACAATAGGAAAAAGATGCATAAAAGCAATAATACATAGTGTTGCAAAGGGAAACCTAAAGCCTATGACAGATGCAGAGCATTTGCTAAAGAACGATGATTTTCATTTAACCATTGATGCTATGGCAATCAGTCTTTATGATTGGGTTACTTCGGTATTTAAAGCGGTCTTGTTTGTAGAGGATGCCAGAGTTATTTCTTTTACCAGTGAAGGAAATACCAAAGCCTGGAAGAATTATGCAGCTGTTTCTGCTGCCAAAGTAGCTCTCGAAGCGATCACCAGAAGTATAGCGCTAGAATTTGCACCATATGGTATTAAAGCGAATTGTTTGCAGCCTGGAGCAGTAGATACTCAGTCATTACGAATGATACCTGGTTACGAACAGATTATAGCACACAGTCAACAACGTAACCCTTATAATCGAATTACAACACCAGAAGATGTAGCAAATGTGGTGTATTTGTTATGCAAAGATGAAGCAGCATGGATTAATGGTTGTGTAATACCTGTAAATGGAGGCGAACATTTAAACTAAAACAAGTAAAATGAAAAATATAGCAATTCTATGTGTACCCTTTATCCTTTACATTCTGTCTTGCAAAGAAGATAGCAATAGTGCAAAAGATATGGTCATTAGTGTAGATGATAATAAAGCAGAGGTTATTAGTGTCGAAGTTACAGGAGAAGAAGGTAAGTATTATTTTAGTGTCGGTATTAAGAGTCCGGATCAGGGATGTGATCAATACGCTGATTGGTGGGAAGTTATTTCTGAAGATGGAGAATTGCTCTACAGAAGGATTTTGGGACATAGTCATGTAAATGAACAGCCTTTTGTGAGATCAGGAGGTCCTGTTCCTGTTAAAAAAGATCAAATCGTGTATGTACGTGCACATATGAATACAAGCAAATATGGTGATAAAGTGTCTAAAGGCAATGTAAATGAAGGGTTTATAAGAAGTACTTTAGAAAGTGAATTTGCAAATCATTTAGAAAGAACACAACCGCTTCCTAATGGATGTGCGTTTTAAATTTATTTAATTGTGGATATAGAAGATATTATACAAGAACTGCCATATAGCAAACCTTTTTTGTTTGTAGATAAAATCCTAGAGATCGATGATGATCATATTAAAGGTAGCTACACATTTCTAAAGGATGAATATTTTTATGAAGGACATTTTAAAGACAATCCTATTACTCCAGGGGTGATTCTTACCGAGTGTATGGCGCAAATTGGAATGGCATGTTTTGGAATTTATCTTTTGAAAGGAGAATGGAATAAAGCTGATTTTGGAGTAGCAATGACCAGTAGTGATGTTAATTTTTACCACCCCGTTTACCCAGAGGATAAAGTGACTGTAA
The DNA here is from genome assembly GCA_929200365.1 of uncultured Flavobacteriaceae bacterium. Classification (GTDB taxonomy): domain Bacteria; phylum Bacteroidota; class Bacteroidia; order Flavobacteriales; family Flavobacteriaceae; genus Aquimarina. The sequence goes on from CAKMZM010000223.1 coordinate 3,064, forward strand.
TTGCTACTAAAAAATATTTTAGATTTAATAAATTAAAATGTAAAGTTACTATGTATAATACTAAAGATGTATTGGTGGCTAAAGGTATTGTAGCGGGGGTAGCTTTTAAAAAATAAAAGATGAGTAGTGTAAGGTATTTGTTGGTAAAATTAGTACTTAAACTGAAAGGAGAAAAGAAATCTTGGTCTCTAGATCCTATTGATTATCATAAAAAAAGAAAACAAGATGTGCATACCCCAAATACAAAGCTTTTGTTGAGTAATGTTTTTAAAACTAAAGAAATATGTACTAGTATAGTAACCAGTATTATTCCTGAAAATACCAATACCGATTTTTTATTATTGTATTGTCACGGAGGAGCCTTTGTTTATGGTCCAACTCGAGAAAACTGGATAGCAATCGCTAAGATCGCAAAACAAACACGTTCTCATGCCTGGATGGTAGATTACCCAAAAGCACCAGAAAATACTATTAAAACGATAACAGAAAGCATATATCAAGTATATCTTGAAGCAATAAAAACATACAATCCATCTAAAATTATTTTAATCGGTGATTCTGTAGGTGGGAATTTGATTATGACTCTTACACAACGATTACTAAAAGAAGAATATAAATTACCAAATAGATTAATAGCGATTACACCAATGGTGGATGCCAGTCTGACAAACCCAAAAATTGAAAAAATCGATTTGATAGACCCTATTCTTAGTATAAATGGGGTAAAATCTGCAAAAAAAATGTGTGCAGGTCAATTATTGTTAAAAGATCAGATGATTTCGCCTGTATACGGTGATTTTGATAATTTTCCGCCAGTACACTTATTTACTGCTACAAATGATATCTGTACTCCTGATCAAGAGGTGTTAGTAGATAAAATAAAAAAAGCCCAAGGTAAAATAGAAGTTATTATAGGAAAAGGAATGCCTCATATATGGCCAATACTACCTGTGCTATCTGAAGCTAAAACTGCTATAAAAAAAATAATATCCATTATTAATCTAGCTATAGAAGATGGATAAAAGGCGTGTTGTTATAACGGGATTAGGTGTAGTTGCCCCAAATGGAACAAGCGTTTCAGAGTTTAAAAAACATGTTTATAATGGAGTAAGTGGTATACGGTTTATTGAAAAATTAAAAAAACTAAATTTTTCATGTCAAATTGCTGGTTTACCGATATATAAATACGAATATTTAAATTATTACTTTAGCAAAATTCAATTACGTGGTTTAAATGCTTCTGGGATGGAATATGGAGTTATCGCTGGTATTGATGCATGGAAAAATGCTGGGTTATCTGTTAATGATTCTGATACACCACTTTGGGATACTGGGGTAATTTTTGGAACGGGAATATTGGGTGTTGATAAATTTAGAGAAGCTATTTATAAAGTAGACGAAGGTAAAGTGAGACGGCTAGGTAGTACCACAGTTACGCAAACTATGGCCAGTGGTATTAGTGCTTTTTTAGGAGGTATGTTAGGATGCGGAAATGTAGTTACCACTAATTCTTCGGCTTGCAGTACGGGAACAGAAGCTATTTTGATGGCTTATGACAGAATAAGTGATGGTAAAGCAGAAATCATTCTAGCGGGTAGTACAAATGATAGTGGTCCTTATGTATGGGGAGGCTTTGATGCTATGCGTATTCTTCCATATAAGTATAATGATAATCCAACCGAAGCATCGCGCCCCATGAGTGCCACAGCTAGTGGTTTTGTACCTGGGAGTGGAGCAGGGGCTTTGGTGATCGAAAGCTTGGATAGTGCTCAAAAAAGAGGAGCTACAATCTATGCAGAAATTTTGGGAGGACATGTAAATAGCGGTGGGCAACGTAAGGGCGGAAGTATGACAACTCCTAATAGTGAAGCGGTACGGCATTGTATTCGTAAAGCGGTAACCAATGCAGCAATAGATTCTAGAGAAATCGATGCAATCAATGGTCATCTAACTGCTACAACGATGGATATTGTCGAAATACAAAATTGGTGCATCGCCTTAGAACGAAAAGGACAGGATTTTCCATATATCAATTCACTTAAGAGTTTGGTAGGACATTGTCTGGCAGCTTCTGGTAGTATAGAAAGCGTAGCTACTGTATTGCAACTAAAAGAGAATTTCATCTTTGGGAATATAAATTGTGAAGATGTACATCCCGAAATAGAAAATTGGGTGTCTAGAGATCGAATCCCTACCAAAACATTGGATTATGCTCCTAATATTATCGCAAAAGCTAGTTTTGGATTTGGAGATGTAAACGCTTGTGTTATCTTTAAAAAATACATGT
>CAKMZM010000224.1 GCA_929200365.1 uncultured Flavobacteriaceae bacterium
CCTAATTTTTTGTCATGTACTTAGCAAAAGATTATAACTTTTCTTTTAAATATGTTCCTGTATACGATCCTTTGATTTTTACAATTTCTTCGGGCGTGCCTTCTGCTATGATATTGCCTCCGTTTTTACCACCTTCTAGCCCAAGATCAATTATATAATCGGCACATTTTACAAGATCCAAATTGTGCTCTATCACTAAGATAGAATGCCCTTTTGCAATCAATTCATTAAAAGACTTGAGCAATTTTTTGATATCATGAAAATGAAGCCCTGTGGTGGGTTCATCAAAGATAAATAGAGCTTTGTCTTTGGTGTTTCCTTTTACCAAAAAGGAGGCAAGTTTAATTCGTTGAGCTTCACCACCAGAAAGGGTAGAAGAACTCTGTCCTAATTGTACATATCCCAGACCTACATCTTGTAGAGGTTGTAGTTTTCTCTGTATTTTGGTCTGATTATGATCAGAAAAAAAATCAATAGCATTATCTATGGTCATCGAGAGTACATCATGAATATTTTTATCATGAAATGTTACTTCGAGAACATCTTTTTTGAAGCGTTTTCCGGCGCAAGTTTCACATTCTAGATATACATCGGCCATAAACTGCATTTCTATGGTAACTTCTCCTTCTCCTTTACAGGTTTCACATCGACCACCATCTACATTAAAAGAAAAGTGTTTTGCTTTATAGTTACGAATGCCAGATAATTTTTGGGAAGCAAATAGGGTTCGTATATCATCGTATGCTTTGATATAAGTAACAGGATTAGAGCGCGAGGATCTACCAATTGGGTTTTGATCTACAAACTCTACATGTTTTATATTACTATAATTGCCTTTAAGTTCTGTAAACTGCCCAGCTTTTTCTCCGTATCCTCCTAATTGTTTGAGCAAAGAAGGGTAAATGATTTTTTTAACAAGTGTACTCTTACCACTACCAGATACTCCTGTAATAGCTGTAAAGACCCCGAGAGGAACTTTTACATCAATATTTTTTAGATTATTCTCACGTGCACCTATGATTTCGACATAATATTTTGAAGTTCTTCGGGTTTTGGGAACTTCGATTTCAAGAGCTCCATTTAGATATTTTGCGGTAAGAGAATCTGCTTTCAGAATCTGGTCAAAAGTACCTGTTGCAACGACATGCCCACCATAAGTACCTGCTTCTGGACCAATATCGATGATTTCATCGGCAGCTTTCATAATATCCTCATCGTGCTCTACAACAATTACAGTATTTCCCAAATCACGAAGAGATTGCAGCACTTTAATCAGCTTTTCGGTATCTTTTGGATGTAGCCCTATACTGGGTTCATCAAGGATATACATAGATCCCACCAGGCTACTTCCTAATGAGGTGGCCAGATTAATACGCTGTGATTCTCCTCCAGATAATGTATTCGATTTGCGATTAAGTGTTAAGTAATCTAATCCTACATTTTGTAAAAACTCTAATCGACTATTAATTTCTTTAAGAAGGCGCTTAGCAATTTTTGCATCAGACTCATTAAGAGTAATATTCTTAAAGAAGTCAGCCAATTCATTCAATGGTTTTTCTACCAAATCAGTTAGTGTAGCTCCATCAATCTTCACATAATTAGCTTCTTCACGCAAACGCTTTCCTTTACAAGTGTTACATTTCGTTTTTCCGCGATAGCGAGATAGCATTACCCGATTCTGAATTTTATAAGCTTTGGCTTCTAATTCTTTAAAGAAACTGGTAATACCTTCAAAATATTCATTTCCTTTCCATAGTAGCTCTCTGTCCTGATCTGATAATTCGAAATACGGTTTATGAATAGGGAAATCAAATTTATAGGCACTATTTACCAATTGCTCTTTATACCACCCCATACTATCGCCTTTCCAGGGAAAAACTGCTCCTTCAAATACACTTAATGCAGTATTTGGGATAACAAGATCATCATCAATACCAATTACATCACCATAACCTTCACATTCTGGACAAGCACCATAGGGGTTATTAAAACTAAATAAATGTATATTGGGCTCTAGAAAAGATATTCCGTCTAATTCAAATTTATTACTGAATTGTTTTTGGTTTTTATCACCTAATGTTTCGATAAAACAAGTGCCTTTACCTTCAAAAAATGCAGAACCAATAGCATCTGCCAACCGATTATAAAAATCTTCCTCATTTTTTTTTACGATACGATCTACAACCAGATAAAAATCATCATTTTCTTGTATAGAAGTTTCTTCTATTCTAGATACAGTACCATTATTTTTTATACGTGCATATCCTTGTTGTTGTAGTACTTTTAATTTTCCTTCTAGTGTACGACCTTCTTCTATGTGGATAGGAGAGAGGAGGAGGAGTTTTTCGCCATCTTCAAAAGATTTTACATATTCAATAACATCGGTTACGCTATCTTTTTTTACCTGATTGCCCGAAACAGGGGAATAAGTCTTACCTATTCGGGCAAAAAGTAATTTCAAGTAGTCATAAATTTCTGTAGTAGTACCAACTGTAGATCTTGGATTTGTAGAATTTACTTTTTGTTCTATTGCTATTGCTGGTGCTATACCTTTTATATAGTCTACTTTTGGTTTGTTAAGGCGTCCTAAAAACTGTCTGGCATAGGACGAAAGACTTTCTACATACCTGCGTTGTCCTTCGGCATATAAGGTATCAAAAGCCAAACTAGATTTACCAGAACCAGATAACCCTGTAATGACCACTAAGTTATTTCTAGGAATAACAGCATCTAAGTTTTTTAGATTGTGAAGTTTAGCTCCTTTAATAATTATATTCTCTTTTGGATCTAGAGTTGTAATGTCTTGAATCATAGTAAATATGCGGTAAGTACGCAAATATATGAATTACAAAACAAGTATTAAAACCTCTGTGGGGTGAAATTTTAGTTAAAAAATTAACAAGAAATGGTTTGAAATTCAATGAATGTTATTATATTTGCTCCTTATTAAGTAACCCATATTAAAAAAACTGCCTATAGTATACCTTTACTTTTAAGTTTAACATAGCACGAACCCCAAGCTTGTTTGTACTAAAATAGAGTCAAGGTATGAAAAATCACACCCTATCAGATGCAGTTCTGGTTAATTGTTACATTAAAGGAGATGAATGTTCCCTTTCTGTTCTTATCGAAAGGCATAAGCAACGTATTTATAGTTTTATTTATTCGAAAGTTTTTGATAGAGATGTTTCTGAAGATATTTTTCAGGATACCTTTATTAAGGTAATTCGAACATTAAAAAATGGAAAATATAATGAAGAAGGAAAATTTCTTCCTTGGGTGATGCGTATCGCCCATAATTTGGTAATTGATCACTTTAGAAAAGGAAATCGTATGCCAAAATTTGAGGATAATGGAGAATTTAGCATTTTTTCTGTAATTAGTGATGGAAATCTAAATGCAGAAAAGAGATTAATAAAAGATCAGGTAGAGGAAGATTTACGTAATTTAGTTCAAGAATTGCCAGATGATCAGAAAGAAGTCTTGATAATGCGTATGTATAGAGACATGAGTTTTAAGGAAATATCTGATAAAACAGGTGTTAGTATAAATACTGCTCTAGGTAGAATGAGATATGCATTAATAAACTTGAGAAAAGTAATAGAAAAAAATAACATTGTCTTAACAAATTAATAACTTTATTATATAATAAATTAAAATTAAAGCCGTTATACTTTATATAACCCTATAATTTAAGATTATATAATATGGCAAGATTTTACTTTAAACCTTCTAAAGAAGAGAAACGTTTAGTTCCAAGCAGAAAAACAATAGATTTTCTCCTAAACTATTCAAAGTCGTTAAAAATTGTAGAATACAATACAATTAAATTTGAAACGATTTTAAATTAAACTTTATATAAAAAGGTCTATTTTTTAATAGACCTTTTTATGTTTTGGTATTCAGCTAAAACGGTTTTTCTGCCTATAGTTTTAGTAATAATATCCTTATCGAGATTCCATCCTCTTGCAGGAGAATATTCTCTTCCGTACCATATGATTTGTAGGTGCAGGTCATTCCATAATTCTTTCGGAAATAATCTTTTCGCATCTTTTTCGGTCTGCGTTACATTTTTACCATTACTAAATCCCCAACGATACATTAGTCTATGAATGTGTGTGTCTACAGGAAATGCAGGTACACCAAATGCTTGAGACATGACTACACTGGCCGTTTTATGACCAACAGCAGGCAACGCTTCCAAAGCCTCAAAGCTTTGCGGTACTTTTCCATTATAATTATCGATAAGAATCTGAGATAACCCATGTATTCCTTTAGATTTCATAGGACTTAAACCAACAGGTTTTATAATTTCTCGAATTTCTTCTACAGATAATCGAATCATTGCATATGGGTTATCTGCTCTGTCAAATAGGAGTGGAGTGATTTGATTAACTCTTACATCTGTACTTTGTGCACTCATTAATACTGCAATGAGTAGGGTGTAAGGATCTTTATGATCTAATGGGATTGGTATTTTGGGATATAATTCCTGAAGTGTTTTAATTGTAAAGTCTACCTTTTCCTGTTTGGTCATATTGCAAATTATTTTATGCTAAAATATTAAATAATCAATCTTGTATTGCTAGTGTTGACAATGTTTTTTTATATTTTTTGATAACATTTTTCACAAAGTTTATAGCCTTTGTAGTCAACTGTGCTAATAGTTTCAATAGCATCTTGCATAGTGCATTTTTCGGTTTCACAATGATCAAGTCCTAGATTATGTTCAATTTCGTGAACAGATATCTTTTGAACACGACTAATAAACAAATCAGTTTTTACATTCCTTAATCTAAATGTTGAAATTATACAACTTGTTCCAGATTTGTAGCCTAAACCAAAAACTCCCCAATCGGCATATTTCAATTTAGGGTTTTTAATATTTTCATCAGAATCTCGTTTAGTTGTGAAGATGTCTTTTGATATGATGATCCCTAAAACAAATCCAATCGAGTCTGGACGATTTTTCGATAATTCAACGAGTAATGAACCAGCTCGATATCTTAGTTTTTTTACATTTACAAAAGCCTTTTTAGAGAGCTTTTTCTGATTCAAAACTACAATTTCGATGTGATATATCCTTTTTAAAATATTTGTAATTGAGTCAAGAACAGTTTTATTGATTTTTCTATAAGGTTGAAACCATGCCTTAACAGAACGAAAAACAAAAAAATGAAATAATCTTCTTTATGCTACAATATATCGTGAAACTTCCTCATAAAAAAGTAGTAAAACATCCTTGTTTTTACCATTTTATTAACATAGAAAGCAATCCAAAAGCACAACCCAATACTATTGAAAATACACAGAGGATAATTGCCTGAAAATCATGACG
>CAKMZM010000225.1 GCA_929200365.1 uncultured Flavobacteriaceae bacterium
TATTACTTTGTATTTCAAAGTACTTTTTAATATGAGCACAGAAGAATACTTAAAAGACATTACCGAGATTAAAGATATGATGAACAAATCATCACGTTTTTTCTCACTTAGTGGTTTATCAGGAATAATGGCAGGCATCTACGCCTTAATTGGAGCTGCTGTTGCGTATTACCTAGATAGTATTATGGGACGAGGGTATTTGATCCTAAATAGTAAGCTATTTTATTATGTTTTGATTGATCTTGTGATTATCGCATTATTAAGTATAATTACCGCTATAATACTAAGCATTACAAAAGCCAAAAAAAATAACGAAACCTTATGGAATAGTGCTTCAAAAAGGCTGCTTACTGCTTTTCTGATTCCTTTGGTTACTGGTGGTATTTATATCATTATAAAAATATCGAGTCATCATTATGGGCTTACTGGTTCATTAATGCTTATTTTTTATGGTCTTGCTTTGGTTAATGCTTCAAAGTATACTATTGGTAATGTAAAATATTTGGGCTATATAGAAATTGTATTAGGGTTGGTCTGTGCAATCTATCCCGGATATGGTTTCTGGTTTTGGGTACTAGGATTTGGCGTAATGCATATTATATACGGAAGCCTGATATACTTTAATGAAACTTCAAATTCGAAATCTAAACCATAAAGTAGCAATCCTTATCATATAAATTAGTTTTTGATTTATATAGAAATGTAATTCAATCGGGTTAAACTAAATATAAAATTTGAAAAGTTTCTTCCCTCACGGGAATACAGAATGAAAAATATAATTAACAATATAAACAAAGCTTTTGATCATCGAATTCGACTAGGGATTATGTCGATATTAGTTGTAAACGAATATGCTGATTTCAAAACACTAAAGGAGCTTCTGGGTGCTACCGATGGTAATCTGGCAAGTCACACCAAAGCTTTGGAAAAAGAAGAATATATCATGGTAGAAAAATCATTTATAGGCAGAAAACCCAATACAAAATACAGTGTTACCAAAAAAGGTCGTGAAGCTTTTAAAAAACATGTAGAAGCTATCGAAAAATTACTAAAGCAATAGTTAATATTTTTTTATCATAAGACTTTGAATTTCAAAGTACTTTTAAATAGAAAAAAATGAGGGTGTATATATTAGAAACGATTTACGAATTAAGTAAGAAGCCGTATCAGAAATGGTTTAAAAAGCAACCATCCTGGGATATTTCGGTAAAAACACTTATAAAATATCCCAAAGGAAGTCTTGGATTTCATTTAGGCTCTTTTTTACTACAGCACGATTTCAGTCCACAACCAAAACTCGAAAATCACGATGTTTTTCACGTTTTAACCAGTATTGGCATCTCTGTTCCCGAAGAGATAGCTATGCAGTATTATCTTTTAGGAAATGGTAAACGAACAATATATCTAATCTCTGTGATATTACTAGGTACCTTACTCTATCCCGACAAGATCAAACTTTTCAAAAAAGCATATCAAAAAGGCAAAACAGCTTATTCTTTTTACCAACTAGATTACAAAAAGCTCTTACATAAACCTGTACAAACCCTAAAAACCACATTTTTAATCTCATCATTATGAAAATAGTACAACGCATTAATAAAATAGCTATTACAATAGCACTTGCAAGTTTTATTATAGGAACTATCTTACTGCTAATCTATAGTATCTCTCACAATCATAAAATGATAGATATAGGCATATTATATGTTCAGATTGCTTGTAGCATAAATGCACTAGTATTTATAACTCTCATCATAAACACTATGATTAACTATAAATTTTATAAGGAAAACTTAATAACCTTAGTATTGATCTCCTTAAACATTCCTATTGTTTATACATATATAATGGTTGCTGAAACCATCTATTTTGAGTAAAGACAAGTATCAACGTATTAAACCTTATACATTACATTTTTAATATCAATATATGAGAATCATACAACCTATTAACAAAAATGCTTTTATTATAGCGACCATAAGCTTTCTTTTAGGAACTATACTATTACTGTTTTTTCTAATTTCTCAATCTAATATCGTATTAGACATAGGTCTTTTTTATGTAATCATAGCATCAGTTCTTAATGTAATTGTCTTTGTAGGGATCATAACTAATGCCATCATCAACTACCAGTACTACAAAGAGAATCTAACGACAATCATATTGGTTATTCTTAATATCCCAATTACTATTGGGTATATCATTATCGTAATGAACAACCCATTTCTAAAATATTTTTAATCTCATCATTATGAAAATAGCGCACCCTATTAATAAAATTGCTATTGTATTGGCTTTAGTAAGTTTCCTTATCGGAACCTCCCTATTGCTACTTTACATATGTTTTAAATGGAGTACACTATTGCATATAGGAATTAATTATGTTAGAATTGCTTTCCTTGTTAATGCAATTTTTCTGGCATTTCTAATTATTAATGCGCTTTTCTTTTCAAAAGACACCAAAGAGAATATAATCACAATACTACTCTTTTTACTTAACATCCCTATTACACTTATCTATATCCAAATCGTATAAATATTAATTATTATGAATATTATAGAAAAACAAATGCCATTCATAAAACTATTTGTGTTTTCAGTAACATTTAGTTTACTATTATTGGTAATCAGAGTCTTAAAAACAGAATCTTCTTTTTATACATTTCTGGTCTGGAATCTCTTTTTGGCATGTATCCCTTATGGCATTACGCTTTTATTAAGTTTAGATAGAACGAATCGTTTTATTTTCTGGCTGGGTTTTACTACGTGGCTAATCTTTTTACCTAATTCTCCATATATCTTAACCGATTTACAACATATCAGATTAAGTAACCTACAGTCTGTTTGGTTTGATGTTTTACTTATCCTATCCTTTGCCATTAATGGTTTGATTATTGGTTTTACTTCTTTATGGATGATGCAGGCACTACTTCAGGAAAGGTTTTCTAAAAAAACCACAAACTTCATGATATATGGCATTCTTTTACTATGTGGCTTTGGAATATACCTAGGAAGAGTATTAAGGTGGAATAGCTGGGATATACTTCAAGACCCAGCAGGGATTTTGGCAGATATCCTAAAAAGAATCCTATTCCCCATTCAACATATTAATACCTGGGCATTTACGATAGGTTTTGGTGGTTTTTTGATCATCACTTATCGAATGATTCAATATTATCAAGAAAAAAATAATTAAATAATACAATAACAATACATATTATATCTATGGAAAAACAAAAAAAATCCTTTGGACAATGGCTCAAAACCTCTATTACCGTTAGAATGTTAATGGTTGGAATATTAATCCTAGTGTTATTAATTCCTTTATCCTATATCAAAAATTTAATTCAGGAACGTGCATACAGACAAGAAGAAGTTGTTAAGGAGATTAATCAAAAATGGGGGAATGAAGTACTGCTATATGGCCCTGTACTTAAAATCCCCTATCAGATACATACCTTACAAAAAAACTGGGATGATAAAACAAAATCCTATAACGAAGAAGATATTATTACTATAAAACATGCTTTTTTCTTTCCAAACACTTTGGATATCAAAACCAATATCGAATCTGAAACTTTAGGAAGAAGTATCTATGAGTCTGTAGTATACACTGCAGATATGAAAATAACAGGTTCTTTTACTACTCCAAACTTTGAAATGCAGGATATTGCAGAAGCCGATATTTTATGGAATAAGGCTACAGTAGTGATCAACTCGACCAACTTAAAAGGTATACGAAGTAATCTGGAATTAAAGCTGGGTAAAGAACAATATCTACTAAGATCCCGATATTCGCAAAACTCTTATACCAACACTTTAGAAACCAAATTTTTGAAAAAAAATTCTTTACCCAAAGAAAGTACGATCAATTTTAGCCTCGATCTACTGATTAACGGAAGTGAACAGTTACGATTTATACCTGTAGGTCGTGAGACCAATGTATCGATGACATCAAATTGGGCTTCGCCAAGTTTTAATGGTAATTATCTACCCGATACCAAAACCAAAGAGATCTCTGATCAGGGTTTTAAAGCCAATTGGAAAGTATTACAAATCAACAGAGAGTTTGAACAGGAGTTTTTTGGAGAACTACCTCATATTAACACCTCTGCCTTTGGTGTAAAATTACTAATACCAGTAGATGAGTATCAAAAAAGTGAACGCGCCGCCAAATATGGATATTTGGTGATTGCTCTTACTTTTCTCGTATTCTTTTTGATTCAGGCCATTAGTAAGATTCATATCCATCCTTTTCAATATTTGATGGTAGGATTGGCTTTAACGATGTTTTACACCTTACTAATTTCTATTTCAGAACATTCTAGTTTTTTGCAAGCATATGCTATAGCAGGCAGCGCTGTAGTTTTATTAATCTCTATGTATTCAAAAGCAATACTCAAAAGTTTTAAGTTTATGGGATTCATCGCTGCTTCTTTAACAGCATTATATGCATTCATATTTGTGATCATCCAATTAGAAAATTACGCCTTATTAGTTGGTAGTATAGGGCTATTCTTAATTCTGGGGGCTATAATGATGATATCTCGTAAAATCGACTGGAAAAACGAGTAAACAAGGCATACAAAATTATCTGGTTAGTTAGTTGATAAAAGTCGTGCTTCAGATTTTTGAAGTGCGGCTTTTTTATCTATTTTTAGTTCTGCTAAAAATAAACTGATGAAAAAAAAAATTTATATCTCATTTTTTGCATGTACACTAAGTATATTTTCTTGCAAAACAGATTCTAAAAACGATAAGAAGCTGACTAAGGAGATCACATTTACCAAGGAAGGCGAACTTTCTCTATTCGACCTAAAGGATTCAATCCCTAATCTAATCGCCAAACTGGATATCGAAATTGCTGACTCTGATTACGAAAGGGAAACAGGCTTGATGTATCGAAAATCTATGCAAAATGATCGGGGGATGTTATTTATTTTTTCTGAAGAAACTCCCCAATCGTTTTATATGAAAAACACAAAATTTCCTTTAGATATTATCTATATTAATGCAAAAAACAAGGTGGTAAGCATACAGAAAAATGCAAAACCTCTTAATGAATCTTCATTACCATCTGAAGGCCCTGCACAATATGTATTAGAGGTAAATGCCAAACTTACTGATACCTGGAATCTTAAAGCTGGTGATTCTATTTATTTTACCAAAATGTAATACTTTTTTCAAGGAAAAATCACTATTCCTGATACAATCCTTCCTTCGTTGAGGTCACTACCGTTGGCGCGATTAACTTATATAACTCACTTTATACTAAGAAGATGTTTCTTTACACAACGAAGGTATTTCCTAAC
>CAKMZM010000226.1 GCA_929200365.1 uncultured Flavobacteriaceae bacterium
ATAAGGATTCCTGTAATTAAGTTTGTTGTTATTGTTGCTATAATGGTAGCGAAGAAAATAATAAGTTGTTCTTTCCCAATTTTGGCAACAATTTTTAAATTTTTTGGAGCTGCCAGCTTATATCCTGTATATACCAATATAGCTGCCAATGCCGTAAGTGGAATTCTTTTAAGCTGATCTTGAAATAAAACCACAAATAATATTAGAAACACAGAGTGAAAGAAATTAGAAGTTCGGTTAGTACCCCCATTGTTCACATTTACAGAACTACGGGCGATTACAGTAACTACATTAAGCCCTCCTAAAAAACCACTAACAATCGATGCAATACCCAATGCAGTAAGATCTTTGTTTATATTTGACCTTCTTTTTAGAGGGTCTAGTTTGTCTACAGCCTTAATACTTAATAGAGATTCAATACTAGAAATTAAAGTTATTGCAATGACTACCCCTATAAATTTAAAATCAAGAATTAATGAAAAATCGGGAGTAGGGAAGTTTGAAAAAATATCATCAGGTATTTGCACTAATAAGGAATCATCTATAGGGTAAGGAGCACTTGAAAAAAATTCGTAATAATAACTTAAACCAACAGCAATAAGAACGATCCACATGGGAGCTGGTACCAATTGAAAATATTTATTTCTGATTTTACCATAAAAAAACATAACCAATAAACTCAAAACCCCAACCAATGCAGCAATAGCAATGGCACTATATTCGGGTTTAAATAGTAATGAAATACTATGAGGAATATCTGTTAATAAGGAAATGGTATCTCCTTTAATACTTGTATTAGCAAGCATAACATGAAACTGTTTTGCAAAAATACTTATTCCTATAGCAGCAAGCATTCCTTGAATTGCTGAAGAAGGGAAAAAGTCACTCAGAATCCCTAATCGCAGTTGCCCAATAATGATCATTAGTGCTCCAGAGCATATAATGGCAGCTAATGTAAAAATATAACCTTGATAAAGATCACCATTAGCAAGTGTTGTGATAGCTCCTAATAAAACAACAACCAATCCATTACCTGGACCTGTAATTGTAACTTTAGATCCTCCAAAAATACTTACAATAATCCCTCCAACAACAGAAGCAATTACACCAGAGATAGGTGGAGCTTCAGAAGCTAAGGCCAACCCTAATCCTAATGGTAACGCAATTAGTGAGACCACAAAACCCGAAAAAATATTCTTAGGCAGTTGAGATAAAAAACCAGAAGTAGTGTTATTCGTTTTCTTCATTTATCTCATAATTAAAACATCTGTTGGTAATTCTGATAAAATATGCTCAAGATCATGAAGAAAAATACGATCTAAAAACGTAGTTCTTTTCGGAGCATTCATAATAAGAAGATCTGCAGCCACCACTTTTGCGTAATGACCAATAGAATACCCTCTTTTTCCAAATATAGATTGTGTTTTTATTAAAATACCTGTTTTAAGATCTTCAGAAACATCGTTTATGATATGTTGTACTCTAAGATCTTCTTTTTGGGCTAATTGTTCTTTTATTAATGTGTCTTTAAGCAAAGATTGATCGTCTTCTACAACAACCTTAACCTCTTGGCGAGAAATTTCTTCTACAATAGTGAGTTTTTGTGCACCAAGATTTTGTGCCACTTCGAATGAATCAAGAATTGTTTGTCTGGTTTTCTCATTTTTAAGACCATTTACTACAATATGATTACAAGGTCTTAAATCTTCTGATGGTTTTATTAACAATAAAACAGAACAATGTGCATTTCTAGTAATTTTTCGTGCTATTGATCCAATATAAAATTTCAGAAAATCCTCTCTAGGTATTGCTCCTAGCATAATAAGATCAGCATTATTTTCTCTGGCAGTTTCGATAATTACAGTAACAGGATCTCCTTGTTTCCAAATAACATTTACTTTTTCATCATCATCGTCAGAAAATCCTAAAATTAATTCCTTTATATTGTCTTCTTTCTCTTTAGTTTTTTCACCTACATGAACAATAATCATTTTAGAATCAAAAAAATCAACCATTCGCATGGCCTCAAAAATGTTATTTTTCAGATTAGGAGAGAAGGCTACCCCAATAAGGATGGTATTAAATTTATGATTAAGTAATTCGTTCAAAGATTTATTTTGTAATAATTTTAGGCGGCAAAATATAAACTTATTTTTTTAAAATCAGAAAAAAGTACTATTTTCTGTTATATTTAAAAAAATAACGATCTTTCTCACATATAATTTGATTAAAAGTAAAGCATGTTAGAACTGGCAGGAATAATTATATTGGGGATATTAGCCCAATGGGTAGCATGGAAATTTAAAATACCCGCAATTTTACCATTAATTTTAATTGGGCTTTTAGTTGGTCCTTTTGCTACTTTGTTTACAAATGATGGTACAAAGTTGATACAACCTATTTGGAACGGAAAAGAGGGTCTTTTCCCTGGAGAGAGCTTATTTTATTTTGTTTCTTTAGCGATAAGTATTATTCTTTTTGAAGGTGGTCTTACCCTAAGAAGAAGTGAAATTTTAAACGTAGGTTCGGTGATTATAAAATTAATCACAATTGCTGTTATTGTAACTTTTTTTGGTGCAGGATTAGCTGCACACTTTATTTTTGATTTAAGTTGGCCTATTTCTTTCTTATTTTCTTCATTAATTATTGTAACTGGTCCTACAGTAATAACTCCGATTCTTAGAAATATTCCTCTTAAAAAAGATGTGTCTGCAGTACTAAAATGGGAAGGTATTTTAATTGACCCTATTGGTGCTTTGGTTGCTGTTTTGGTATTTGAATTTATTAGAGTAGGTGGTGGCGAAGAGTTTACACTAACTGCTTTAGTCGAATTTAGTAAAATCGTACTTGTAGGTTTTACATTTGGTTTTACATTTGCTCATGGCTTGGCTTTTTCTCTTAAGAAAAAAATTATTCCTCACTATCTCCTTAATGTAGTAACTCTTGCACTGGTATTAGGGGTTTTTGTATTATCTGATGCTTTTGCTCATGAATCTGGGTTACTTTCTGTAGTGATTATGGGTATGGTATTAGGAAATATAAACCTTCCTCACATTAATGAAATTTTATACTTTAAAGAATCTTTAAGTGTACTTCTGATCTCAATATTATTTATACTTTTAGCGGCAAATATCAATATCGAGGATTTACAACTAATTTATAATTGGCAAGCTGTTTTACTTTTTATTATTGTCGTTTTTATAGTGAGGCCAGTAGGTGTATTTCTGAGTTCTTTAAACTCAGGACTTAAAACCAACGAAAAATTATTTATCAGTTGGGTAGGTCCTCGAGGTATTGTAGCAGCAGGTATTGCATCATTATTTGGACTAAAGCTATATAAAGAAGGTATTCCAGGAGCAGAGTATATTACACCCCTTGTGTTTATGATTGTACTCGGTACTGTTTTACTTAATGCCACTACAGCACGTATTTTCGCCAAACTAGTAGGTGTATTTCTCAAAAAATCAGAAGGTATTTTGATTATAGGTGCCTCCAAAATTTCCAGATTAATTGCAGTATATATCAAAGATAACAATCGACATGTGGTTTTGGTAGACAGTAATAGAGACAATATTAATAAAGCTAAGAATCTGGGATTAGAATCGATAGAAGGTAATATTTATGGTGATCAGCTCAAAGACAATATAGAGTTAAATGATATAGGATATCTAATGGCACTTACAGGTAATAGTGATATAAATAAATATGCAATTAATAAATTTAAAGATCAATTTGGAGAATATGGGGCTTATAGATTAATTACTTCTGAAGAAATGCAAGATCCAAAAAACAATCCTCAAGAAGGACTGTTTTCTCACACCGACGATTACTACAGACTTATTGAACTTGCAGAAAAGTATCCAGGGATACAGGAAATAAAAATCCAGGATAAAAAACAGTATAAAACATTAATTGATTTAACCAAAGAGGATAAAGATATTATTCCGTTGTTTATAAAAGACACTAATAAGGATATTAAAATTATATCATCATTTGGTAAGGAAACAGAACAGGTAGAAGAAGGTAGTTTTCTGGCATATATTGGTAAACCTATTGATATAGAGGAAATAAAATAATTACTTGCTATACATATTTTCTATAGTAAGAATACGACTTGATTATTAAGGAGATATTATCTGATCCAGTTTAATTTTCTTATTTTTGAACTTACTTAACCTAAAAACCAAGAATTGAAATGAAAAAACTTGTGTATGTCGCTGCCTGTATCCTTGCCCTAGGATTTGCAGCATGTGGTAGCGATAATGATGTTATAGATTGTAGCAAAGCTACCGCAGATTTATCAGCAGCAGCAGCAGAATATAACCGAACCCTTGGCTCTACAGATGCCTGTATTGCATATAAAGAAGCGCTAGAAGAGTTTTTAAATAATTGTGTTTCTGATTCTGATACCGAAGCGATTAAAGTTTATGAAGAGGTATTAAAAGCATTAGGAGATTGTAAGTTTGGAGGACAAACTTGCTTTAGTTGTACTAATAGTGACGTAGCTCTGTATGTATGTAGGGGAGAAAACGGAAATGCTTTTATACAAGAATATTATCAAGGAATATTAATTCCTCGGGATACTGGTGTTCCCTTTGAAAAATATGTAGAACTTTCTGATTGTATATAAGTATAATACATTTTCTTCTAAGAGCATATTTAAACATAGAGGCTAAATAAATAGAAATACAAAGGTAGTTTTTAGAGACTACCTTGTTCTGTTTTATAACAATATGCAATCAAAAATACGATTAAATACGTTTTTACACGATTAAAAGTAAGTTTTTGACTTAATTATTTGTTAAATATATTTATTCCATCTATATTCGCTCATTACATTTAAAAACACCCAAATAATGAAAAAACTTATGTATGTAGCAGTATTTATCTTTGCTTTAGGATTTACTGCATGTGGAAGCGATGATTATAATCCTATAAATTGTCTTGAAAATACTGGTACTTTAACCACTACAGCGGTGAATTATACTGAAGATCCATCAGCAGAAAATTGTAATGCTTATAAAGCAGCTTTAGAAAATTATTTGAATAATAATTGTTTTCCAGACGAAGCTACAGAGAACTCTTCCAGAGATATTTTAGCAGATCTTAATTGTGATGTTTAAAAGCATTAATATTCGATTAAAAATAAAAGTTTGAAAATCTCAGATTTTCATTAAACTAAAAACCAACTATTTTTAGTTAAATCCCTCAAAACCTAGTCATTGAGGGATTATTTATTTAGAAAAAACAATAATATATGAAGTGAGTTTTTAA
>CAKMZM010000227.1 GCA_929200365.1 uncultured Flavobacteriaceae bacterium
CTAAAGTATTTTAGCCAATTTTTGTACAGCAGCAATAGTTTCATCCAAATCTTCATAGGTAAGCGCCTCGGTTATAAACCAGGTCTCAAATGCACTTGGTGCTATATAAATACCATTATCAAGCATGCCATGAAAAAACTTTTTGAAGGTATCATTATTGCCTTTTGCAGCAGTATCAAAATTTATTACATCGCCCTTAGTAAAATGAACTGAGATCATAGAACCAATTCTATTGATTGTATGTATAATAGTATGCTTGTTTAGAGCATCGGCAATCCCATGATGTAAATATTCGGTTTTATCAGCTAGACTTTTAAAAATCTCTGGAGCAGTATTCAGCTCGGTAAGCATTGCCAATCCTGCTGCCATAGCTAGTGGGTTACCACTCAAGGTTCCTGCTTGGTATATAGGTCCAAGGGGTGCTAGGTGATTCATAATTTCAGAACGTGCTGCAAAAGCTCCAACAGGTAATCCTCCTCCAATCACTTTACCAAAAGTAACAATATCGGCATCTACACCTGTAAGCTCTTGTGCTCCCCCTTTTGCTAACCTAAAACCAGTCATTACCTCATCAAAAATCAACAGTATATCGTGGGAATCACATAGGGATCTAAGTCCTTCCAAAAACCCTTTTACTGGGGGGATGCATCCCATGTTTCCAGCAATAGGTTCTATAATAATGCAGGCAATCTCTCCTTTGTTAGACATAATAATACGTTCTACATGATCCAAATCATTATATCTTGCCAATAAAGTATCTTGTGCTGTTCCTTTGGTCACTCCTGGGCTATTAGGGCTTCCAAAAGTAACCGCGCCGCTACCCGCCTGGATTAAGAAAGAATCACTATGCCCATGATAACATCCTGCAAATTTGATAATTTTATCCTTGCCTGTATATCCACGTGCCAATCTCACAGCACTCATACAGGCTTCGGTGCCCGAATTCACAAATCGTATTTTATCGATATTAGGTACCATAGCAACTGCAAGTTCTGCAATTTGAGTTTCAATTTCTGTTGGCATCCCAAAACTGGTTCCTTTTTTGGCTTTATCGATAACCGCATTTACCACTGGTGGATGTGCATGCCCCAAAATCATTGGCCCCCATGAATTGATATAATCTATCAATCGGTTACCATCTTCATCATACAAATAAGCTCCTTTGGCCTCTGTAACAAATATGGGATCTCCTCCTACAGCTTTGAAGGCTCGTACTGGTGAGTTAACTCCTCCTGGAATTACTTTTTGCGCTGCTGTAAATAATGCGCTACTTCTTTTATAGATCATGCTTAATTAAAATCTTCGTCGTCTTCGTCGTCGGCAGCTGCTACTTTAAGAACTTGCCCAACCTTGATATTATTATTGTCTAGATTATTAAATACTTTGAGTTCTTCTACAGATACTTTATATCTTCTCGAAATTGAATACAGAGTATCTCCTTTTTTTACGGTATAATCATCCTTATTAGAAATGGTAGTTATAACTACAACAGCATCTCTTTTTTTACTTTTTATTAAAGGCTTTACGCCAAGCACCTCATCGTCAAATTTATCTAGATCATAACGTTCTATTATAGCAATAAGTTTTTGTGGATATTTCTTATCGGTAGCATAACCCGCTTCACGTAGACCACGTGCCCAAGATTTATAATCCTTTTGGTTAAATGTAAACAATCTTGAGTAGCGTTTTCTATCTCTTAGAAATAAAGAATGATCTCTGAATGACTCACTTGCCTTATTATATTTTCTAAAACATTCCTGAGAACGATCATCATCATGATACACCCTGTCCCCTTTCCAGTCATGGCATTTTATTCCAAAATGGTTTCTTGCTCTTTGCGTAAGATCTCCATACCCTGCTCCAGACTCTAATATCCCTTGTGCTAATGTAATACTAGCTGGAATACCGTATACTTTCATTTCGTTTTTGGCAATCCCTGAAAACTCATTAATATAGCGTTGCACTTTATCAGTATATGATAATACAGGGAGTGGTTTTTCGATCGTATGTTCTTCTACTATTATTTGTTTAGGACTTCGTTCAGTCCTAGTGATAATGGTCTGTTTAGGTTTAGGTTTGGGTTTATGTATTGGCGAAGATATTACCTTTTTACTACCTCCGCAAGAAATCATAACCATAGTAACACATAACAATACAACAAATTTCTTCATTTTAGTTTATTAATTGTAATAAGGGGCAACTTCTTTCTCTTTAATTTTTTATTCATTCCAGCTATTCCTTGCAAACCACCAGTATGAATGGCTAAAATACGGGTATTTTTGTTAAAAACACCTTTTTGTACCAGATCAAAAATACCAAAAATCATCTTAACTGTATAGACTGGATCTAATGGTATATGCTGTTGATCACTAAACATATTCATAAACTCAACTCCCTCGTGGTTTATTTTACCATATCCTCCAAAATGGTATTCATGAATGAGTTCCCAATTGGTTCTCGACGTATATTTTATAATCTCTTTGTTAAGAAAATTTCCTTTTAGAGCAGGAAAACCTATAACCTTTTGATGAGGTTCTGTACTATTAATAATTCCAGCGATTGTACCTCCTGTTCCCACTGCACAACAAATAATATCATAAGTATTATCCTGAGCTGTTAATATTTCTTCGCAACCTTTAACAGCCAAATCATTAGTCCCTCCTTCAGGGATCATGTAATATGCCCCATACTCATCTTTTAGTTGTTCTAAAAAAACCAAAGATGTTTTATCTCGAAATTCTGTTCGATTAATAAATTTAAGGCACATTCCTGAAGCACTAGCAAATCGAAGAGTATCATTTTCTGATAGTGTTTTCTCAAGATTCTCAGCCAGTTCTTCTCCTCTGATAATCCCTATGGTTTGCAATCCCATAATTTCTCCTGCGGCGGCAGTTGCAGCAATGTGATTGCTATAGGCTCCTCCAAAAGTAAGTACAGTGGTATAACCAGACTTCTTAGCTTCAATAAGGTTATACTTTAATTTCCTGAATTTATTGCCCGAAACATATTCATGAATCTGATCTTCTCGTTTAATATCGAGAAAAACCTCGGCATTGTCAAGAATAGAATGCGTAATCGATTGATTTTTTGAAGGTGGTGTTTCCGAAGAAAAAATATACATTTACCGATATTTAATAAAGTTCCAGAGTTTTCTTGTTTTGAGATAATCCAGATTATCTTCATTAAGATATGCTTCTCTTTCAAAAGAGATATTGCGATAAGCCTTTTGTAAATTTCTATATTGAACAACTCTAAACAAATATTCTGTAAAGTAAAAAATATAAAAAGGTATAACTAGCAGTTCTACCTGCTGTTTCAAGTGTATTTTTTCATGATTAATAAAAACTTCATCCTCTTTAAGGAAAGAATTATTAACCACAATAAAAGGCCAAAGGGCAATACCAACAAAATGGCGACCTATCAAATATTTGTTAACAACAATGGGCATATAACTGCAAGATACTATTTTTGTAACTATGAACAATCCTAAAAAAGTATTAACTCTAAAAGAAGGAGATTATTATAATACTCCAGAAGGGTATCGTTGTTTTACTGAACAATACCATTTAAGAAGAGGATATTGCTGTGAGAGTGGCTGTAGGCATTGTCCTTATGGCTATGATAAGAAAACAAATAGTTATTCTAAAAAATAAGTATACTATTTCTTTCATGGTACGATTATTGATATTCTATCTTAATTTAGAAGATAAACTATTGTTAAACATATATCAAATGCTGGTTAAAATGATTTATGAAATGTATTGATCATTCTAAATCATTGCAAAATTTATTTGATATTATAAAAAACCAGGCTTATGAAAAATTTTTCACTTTTATCATTAATTCTTATCATAACTCTTAGTTCTTGCTCTGCAGTACGTGTTGCTTCAGATTATGATAAGCAAGTTGATTTTAATACTTATAAGAGCTTTGCATTTTATAAGCCTGGAATCGACAAAGCAGAAATTAACGATCTAGACAAAAAACGCATTCTACGTGCTATTGAAGCATCAATGACCTCAAAAGGTTTTACAAAATCAGCAAATCCAGATATACTAGTAAGCATTTTTACAAAAACTAAGGAAAATGTAAACATCTATCAAAATAACTACGGATGGGGTTATGGATGGGGATGGAATCCATGGTTCTGGGGAGCTGGGTACAATACTGTTTCTACAACTACAGAAGGCACTTTATATATAGATCTTATAGATGCCTCTAAAAAGGAGTTAGTTTGGCAAGGAATGGGATCTGCTGCATTGACCAAAGATGTTAATAAAAAGCAGGAAAAAATGAATCAGATCGTTGCTGCAATCTTAGAAAAATATCCGCCACAAAAGCATTAAGAAAATACTTCTAATTTATATTACAAATAGCCTTTCTTTATAAGAAGGCTATTTTTTTTGTGTACATTTATACTCAACTTGATACTATAGATGTATGCGTAATTTTCTACTCGGTGCACTTTTAACAGCACTTCTGGTGTTTGGAATAAAATATGTTATTGATCAATCTAATACCAAAAAAACAGAAGTAGTATCTTCTGGTATGATTCTGGATCAAATCAAAAACGTAGGTAAACTGGTAGTTACAGAAGGGCACTTTTCTGATATTATTACCTATAAAAATGATAAGACTTATTTTAATGTAATCTCATCAAAGAAAAAAATAATTGTAATGGTAAATGCTAATGTACAAGTCTCTTATGACTTAAAAAATATTGAGCATGTTATTGATCAAGAAACAAAAACACTAACCATAACAAAAATCCCTGCTGCAGAAGTTAACATTAATCCCGAAATAAAATATCATGATATCGAAGAAGGGATCATCAATAAATTTAATCCCGAAGATCATAATGCTATACGCAAAATAGTAATGGAAGGATTAAATAAAAAAGTACAAAAATCTGCACTTGTTACCAATTCGCAAAATCGACTTATTAGTGAATTGCAGAAACTATATATCCTTACTAATTCTCTAGGTTGGACATTAAAATATAAGGATACCACGATAGACAGTCAAATAGGTATTAAAGAATTTATTCAATACTAATTTTAAGCTGATTAAAGAAGCTATTCTTGATACATCAATTAAAAATGATATTTCCTGATTCTAATACCACGTTTGTCTTTAAAATTATTCATAAATGATCAGACATCTTAAAGGTAAAATGCTAAGTACATGACAAAAATTAACTGTGAATAGTAATACGCCTAATAATTTTATGG
>CAKMZM010000228.1 GCA_929200365.1 uncultured Flavobacteriaceae bacterium
TAATAAAATGGTAAAAACAAAGATGTTTTACTACTTTTTTATGAGGAAGTTTCACAATATATTGTAGCATAATGGGATTATTTCATTTTTTTGTTTTTCGTTCCGTTAAGACATTCCATGCCGATGCGAACGATGCTTATTTCAATACGAATACAACTTGTGTCCAAAGCCCAAGTACTGCCTTTGATAATTTAATTATCAGTCATTAAATAATCAAATTGGTATAATATGCAAAAGTCTTTCAAAATATATTAAATTCTTGCCTGATATGTATACAAATCAAAATACCTGCCTTTGGCAGCAATGAGTTCACCATGAGTGCCGTGTTCGGCAATATTTCCCGATTCGATAACCAGAATTTGATCTGCTTTTTTGATGGTACTTAATCTATGTGCAATCACAAAAGTAGTTCTGCCTTTCATCAATTCACCAAGACTTTTTTGAATCAAAGCCTCACTTTCGGTATCCAGATTTGATGTGGCTTCATCAAGAATAATAATTTTAGGATCGGCAAGAATAGCTCTTGCAATGGCAATTCGTTGTCGTTGTCCTCCGGATAGTTTTACACCTCGTTCTCCTATCAATGTATCTAATCCATCGTCAAAACGATCTGTAAACTCATTCACGTACGAAGCTTTTACGGCTTGCTGCAATTGTGCTTCTGTAGCATCTGGATTAGGAAATAAAATATTCGCTCTAATAGAGCCTTCAAACAAAAATTCATCTTGTAATACGACTCCCAGGTGACGTCGATAGCTATGTAATTTAACTTTCGAGATATCGTGATTATCGATAGTAATACGCCCTGATTTTGGGTTTAAGAATGTAGCTGCTAATCCGGCAATTGTAGATTTACCAGATCCCGAACTTCCTACTAGAGCAGTAATCGTTCCCGAGGGGGCTTTAAAACTAATGCCATGTAGTACATCCTTTCCATCTTCATAAGAAAAGGAAACATTATCAAAGATGATATCTCCTGTTATATCTTTAAGTTCGATAGTTCGATCCTCTAGCTCTTCCTCGGGAGTCATGTTCATCAACTCTTCAGTACGATCCAAACCTGCCAGAGCTTCGGTTAATTGGCTTCCGATATTACTCATTTGTACAATGGGGGCAATCATAAAACCCAATAATAGCGTAAAGGAAAGAAAATCACCAATGGTCAATTCATCTATCATAATTTTGTAGCCACCAATTCCCATAATTCCGGTAGAAGCAATACCCAATAAAAATGTTGAAGAACTCGTCATTAGCGCTGTGGTTGTTAAACTCTTTTTTACGTTTTGAAATAGTCGATCTACTCCCTCTTCAAAGGTTTTGTTTTCTTGCGCCTCAGCATTAAACCCTTTTATTACTCGTACTCCGGCAAGTGTTTCAGTTAATCTACCTTTAACTTCTGCATTGATAACACCCCGTTTCCTGAAGATTGGACGAATATATTTAAAGGCTTTTAAAGCTACGATTCCAAATACAGATACAGGAACCAGTACAAACAGAGTCATCGACGGGCTAATGCGAATCAATAATACCAACGAAATAATAGCTGTAATTGTACCCCCAACCAATTGTACCAATCCAGTACCAATAAGATTTCGAACGCCTTCTACATCGCTCATAATACGAGATACTAACGCTCCAGATTTTGTATTATCAAAAAAACTAATAGGTAAAGAGAGTACTTTCTTTTGTACTTGTGCTCTTAATTCTGAAATTAGAAATTGTGCCTGTACACTTAGTATTCGGGTTAAAAGAAATGATGTTACTGCTTGTACCAAAATTGCCAAACCTACACCCATCAAAAGTATTTTTAGCATTTCATAATCTTTTTTGGCAATAACATCATCCATTAGATATTTACTGGCCATGGGTAATACCAGACTAGCTAATCTACTTATCACAATTAATAATAATCCAATAAAAACAAGATTTCTTCTAGGCCAAATAATGGTTTTGAAAGCTTGCCTTATAGTTACTTTTGATTTCTTTTTGTTTTTTGAAGAAGAGTTATTTTGCAGTTCTTTCATGTTGTATTATTCAGCTTTAAACAGAGAAATAGTGTAGTCTAATAACTCCTGTTTGCCATAGGCTCCATGTCCTGGTATTACAATTTTTACATCGGGATACTTTTCTTTGATTTTAGAAACAGTAGTTGACCACTCTTTTATATTGGCATCCTCAAGGTTTCCTTTTTTAGCACCTTTTGATTTTATTAAACAACCACCAAAGAGTACTTTTTCATCAGGAAAATAACTTATAACATTATCAGCAGTATGACCTTCTCCATGAAATGTATTGAATACCTTTCTCTTTCCAACTTTTAATTCAAGATGCGTATCAAATCCATTTTGAGGAATTGGATTGTTTTGGGCTTTGGCTAAGCGTATAGTTTCATTACTGGCATATGAAGGAATTTTTTTTCTGTGAAACTCATCTAATCCACCTAGACAATCACCATGAAAATGCGTGGCAACGACTCCTTTGACTTCACATTTCAGGTTTTTTTGAATCCAATTTATTAATGCTCCTGACACAGAATCATTAGTTGGTGTGTCAAATATCAATGCCTCATTGTTATCAATAATAATCATACCATTACAAGATACTTTTCCAAAGCTTTCGGTGTTCAGATAGGATATATGTATATAGCTATGCTCATTAAGTTTTTTGATTTTAAGCTCTTCAGATACTGTAATGACTTCATGCGTCTGCTCTTTTTTGCATGAGCACATACATAACAGTACTACTAAAATAAATAGAGACTTACTAGTGCTTTTCATTGTTTATTTGAAGTTATTTTTTACGTTTTCTGATATAACGAATCACTAAGATATAAATACTTGCGGGTATCACTACCCAGATCAACTCACTTAACAATACTTTAAGCCCCCATGTACTAAAGAATTTACTTGCACCAATCGGGGATACCTGAATCGGTCGCCAGGGTAGAAAATATCTGGTAGTATCAAAAGGAGAGAAGAATGCTATCCCAAGGCCTCCTGTGGTCATTGCATCAAGAACTCCATGAAAAGCTGTACAAATAGTGAAATATAAGATCAATGCAATTCCTGTTTTGCTAAATGCTTTTTTAGAATAGAAAATAAAAGTAACTATAATCCCCAGAAGTAAAGCAAATAATAACGAATGCGAAAACCCTCTATGCCCCCAAAAACTTTCGTATGTGATACCAAATTTAAAACCTACGACATCTGCATCGGGAAGGATTGAGCAGATAATTCCTAATATCCATAACTTTTTGGTATAAATTTCTTTTGAAAAACTTTTACCAAACGCATAAGCTACAAATCCATGAGCAAAAATAGAAGCCATTTACTTGATGTCTACAATTCAAGAATTTGATTAAGCTGCGTTTCAGATAGATTTAGCAATCCTGATTTTGGAAGCCTTTTGGTAAGTTCTCTCCAGTTTTCATCTTTATCAAAAATTTGCTTAAATATTGGCAATGCTACATCAAGTCTTTTATTATTGGCTAATGCTACTGCTTTCCAATACTTCATTTCTATATTTTCAGGAAATAACTGTTCTGCAGCTCCGTAGGCTTCGAGAGCCATTTCCATATCTCCAACTTCTACTGCCAGATCTCCTTTATTCATATATTCATAGGCGTTGTGCACTTGTAATAATCGTTGTAGCTCTACCAGTGGTGTTGCATGATCATCTACTCTTAGATTTATTTTTTTGTCTTCCCAGGAGTTTTTAGCTGGTTTAGCATTTACAACCACTAAGGCGGCAGATTGTTTACCTCTAATATCCCCTCCTGCTTCCTGGGCGGCTATAAGCACTTTAACTACACGATCTGCCAGGGGTAAATCTTTATGTTCTTCAAAAGCCTTTGCCATTGCAGGAACCACTTTGTCATTAAGCATCATATTTGCTTGTACAGCATAGTTGTCTCCAACGATATGGTGTGCAGAGACAATACA
Organism: uncultured Flavobacteriaceae bacterium; assembly: GCA_929200365.1. Classification (GTDB taxonomy): domain Bacteria; phylum Bacteroidota; class Bacteroidia; order Flavobacteriales; family Flavobacteriaceae; genus Aquimarina. Next base: position 3,942 of record CAKMZM010000228.1, read on the forward strand.
TTTTTTACCTGTAAAAGCAGCTGCATTACCTTTTATATCCAGAAAGGCCACTTGTCTAAAATCCTTGCCTTCGTCTTTTGCCACCAGAATATCGAGCGCTTCTTTGGCATTTTTGCCTTCAGACATAAGTTTAAGACCATTAGGACCATAAGCAGGGTTAACAAAGGATTGTGTTGCTACTACACCTACACCAGATTGCCCCCAGGATACAATCGACCCTACAGAGAACCAGTGACTTTGCACTCCTACAGCCATTTCTCCAGTAGATTTATCTCTTGCTACAATAGAAAAAGTATGCGCAAACTTTTCTTTATAGACCTGTTGAGCTTCTATCTGAAAGGATGTTAGGATAATAAAAAGTAGTCCTCCTTTTACTAGTAATGATTTCATATTTATATTTTTATTGCGATTAACTTATTTTTTCCTTTGTCTTTTATTCCGAACATAAATTAACTTAGACCTTCCTTTAGCAGCTTCACGTTGTTCGATTTCAAAATTTTTAATAGACTTGATTAAAGGAGTTAATTTTTGAAAACCGTAGTTTCTAGAATCAAAATTGGGTTGTTTTTTTTGTAATAAGCTACCAACATCTCCAAGAAAAGCCCAACCATCATCATCTGCTACGTCTGATATAGTATGTGAAATTAATTTAATCTCTTTTGAAGTGATTTTATCAACACTATTTTTAGAAACGGATTTAGTATCAATAGTTTCTGATTCATTTTCTGTTGCTTCGTATTTTAGGATTTCGAGATAAATAAATTTATCACAGGCTACAATAAATGGATCTGGTGTCTTTTTTTCTCCTATTCCAAAAACTTTCATTCCAGCTTCTCTAAGTCTTGTTGCTAAACGCGTAAAATCACTATCACTAGATACTAAACAGAAGCCGGTTACTTTTTCAGAATATAGAATATCCATCGCATCTATAATCATTGCAGAATCTGTAGCATTTTTACCTTTAGTATACCCATATTGCTGAATAGGTGTTATTGCATTTTCCAGAAGAATCTTTTTCCACTTTGTAAGGTCTGGTTTAGTCCAATCTCCATAAATTCTTTTGATGGTGGGATTGCCGTATTTTGCAATTTCTTCCATCATTTCTTTTATATACGTAGATGGGATATTATCACCGTCTATTAATACTGCAAGATTTAAATCCATAAAAGAGAGACTAGATATTTTTTACAAAATACAAAGTCGTTTTCTTTTATTATAAATATCATCCTATTATTTTTTATTAATGAAACTCTGTTTTGAAAAATTGCGTAGCAATGTATTCAAAAT
>CAKMZM010000229.1 GCA_929200365.1 uncultured Flavobacteriaceae bacterium
AATATTTTAGAAATATGCATTTTTTCTTTTGTTATTGAAATTCTTCCCGAACGTACAAATTGCATTAAACCATAAGGTTCTAATTGACTATATAATGCTTCAACATCTCTGCGCCTTCCTGTTTTTTCTAACACAAAAAACTCTGGAGTAACAGTAACAATATTAGCATTACTGTCTTTTATTACATTCTGTATTTTTCGCTCTTCGAATAATAGTTCTGAAGCAATTTTAAATAGTGCTGTTTCCTGATAGATAACCTCATCATCTTTATGATAAAAAGCTTTAATCACTTCGATCTGTTTTTCGATTTGCCCGATAATTTTTTTTACCTGTTCTTCAGTTATATTCACCACTATTGTAAAACGAAATACATCTTTAATCTCTGATACCGAAGCCGTGAAACTTTCAAGATTAATACGTCTTCTTAAAAATATTGCCGAAATTCTGTTTAACAATCCTATATTATTTTCGGTGTACACCGATATGGTATAATTTTCTTTTTTCATTCTTAGTACATTATAATCATTTTATGAACAGCTCATACTAAAGTAGCAACACTTTATTATTCTAGTCTTACGTCTGAAACAGATGCTCCTGTAGGAATCATCGGAAACACATTATTTTCTTTTTCGACACATACTTCTAAAAAGTGAGGTTCGCTAGATGCTATCATCTCTGCTATGGCCTTCTGCAAATCTTCTCTTTTGGTAACTCTTACAGATTTGATATGATAACCTTCTGCTATTTTTATAAAATCGGGATTTACCATTTCTGTAGAAGCATATCGTTTATCAAAGAACAGTTCTTGCCATTGACGTACCATCCCTAGAAAATCATTATTCAAAACTACAATCTTTACAGGCACTCTGGTTTGAAAAATTGTACCTAATTCCTGTATGGTCATTTGATATCCACCATCACCGATAATTGCTACTACCTCTCTTTCAGGAGCTCCCATTTTTGCACCAATTGCTGCTGGTAATGCAAACCCCATAGTACCTAAACCACCAGAAGTAATATTACTCTTTGATTTGGTAAATTCGGCATACCTACAGGCAATCATTTGGTGTTGCCCCACATCTGATACAATCACGGCGTCACCTTTGGTTTCCTGATTAATTCCCCGAAGTACCTCTCCCATAGAGAGTCCTTCTTTATCAGGAAACAATTCTTCTTTAATTACTTTATCATACTCTACTGTATCACAATCTCTAAATTCCTGAAGCCATGACTTATAGGAATCCTGATGTACTAAAGGAAGTATTTGTGCCAATGTATTTTTAACATTACCCATCACTGCAATATCTACTTCTACATTTTTATTAATCTCTGCTGGATCAATTTCAAAATGCACCACCTTAGCCTGCTTTGCATAGGCTTCCAGATTACCTGTAACTCTATCATCGAAACGCATACCTATTGCCAATAACAAATCACATTCGTTAGTGAGTTTATTAGGCCCATAGTTACCATGCATACCCACCATACCTACATTTAATGGATGAGCTGTGGGTAATGCAGAAAGTCCCAAAATAGTCCATGCAGATGGAATTCCTGATTTTTCTATAAAGTTCTTTAATTCTTCTTCTGCTTCTCCCAGAATTACTCCTTGACCAAATACGATCATTGGTTTTTTGGCTTCGTTTATAAGCTTGGCTGCTGCTTCCAGACTTTTTGGATCTGTTTCGGGTACTGGCTTATAACTACGAACACCTTTGCATTTTGTATATGTAAAATCTAACTCTCCAAACTGTGCATCCTTTGTTATATCTATTAATACTGGGCCTGGTCGACCAGAACGGGCAATATAGAAAGCTTTTGCCAGTACGGCAGGAATATCTTCGGCTTTGGTAATCTGATGATTCCATTTTGTAACTGGAGTAGAGATTCCTATAATATCGGTTTCCTGAAATGCATCAGATCCCAACAAGTGTGATCCTACCTGACCTGTTATACATACCATAGGCGTAGAGTCTATTTGTGCATCTGCGATTCCGGTCACAAAATTAGTTGCTCCAGGGCCAGAAGTAGCAATAGCAACTCCAACTTTACCACTTGTTCTGGCATATCCTTGTGCTGCATGAGTTGCTCCTTGTTCATGCCTGGTTAATACATGATGTAATTGATCCCTAAATTTATACAACTCATCATAGACTGGCATTATAGCTCCACCAGGATATCCATAAATTAAATCTACTCCTTCTGCCAATAGACACCTAATTACTGCCTCTGCACCTGTCATACACTCTGTTGGTATTTTAGTTTCTTTTTTTAACGTTTGCGTTTGTGTTTCCATACACTCTTATTTTAGAGGCTAGACTTTTAGAAACTAGAGTCTAGACTTTTTTAGATTCTGATCTTGATCAGAATGATAATTTATCGTTTATCAGCATCAAGTGCTGTATTTTTTGGCTCCATCCTTTACTAGGATAACAATTCATTAAAAACCAACTCTTTACATTGAAATACTTTTAAAATTCATCGGTTACACATCCCTTTGAGGCTGATGATACTGTATTTGCATATTTATACAATACTCCTTTATTAAATTTCAACGCTGGTTGAACCCATAAAGCTCTTCTTTTTTCGATTTCGGCTTCATCAATATTCACAGTAATTGAATTGGTTTCGGCATCAATGGTAATGATATCCCCATCTTTTACTAAAGCGATCAAACCTCCTTCCTGTGCTTCGGGTGTGATATGCCCTACAACAAATCCATGGGTTCCTCCAGAAAATCTTCCATCTGTAATTAAGGCTACATCTTTACCCAAACCAGCTCCCATAATTGCTGCTGTAGGTTTTAGCATTTCTGGCATTCCTGGTCCTCCTTTTGGACCTTCGTATCGTATGACAACCACATCGCCTTTTTCTACTTTTCCGTCTCTAATACCATCATTAGCATCATATTCCCCATCAAAAACTTTGGCTTTTCCTTGAAAACGTAACCCTTCTTTACCTGTAATTTTTGCTACACATCCATCCTCAGAAAGGTTACCAAACATGATTCTAAGATGTCCTGTTGATTTAATTGGATTCTCTAAAGGCTTGATAACGCCCTGTCCTTCTGTAAGATCAGGAACATCTAATAGGTTTTCTGCAATTGTTTTTCCTGTAACGGTTAGGCAATCTCCATGTAGCAACCCTTTTTTCAGGAGATATTTCAATACCGCAGGTATTCCTCCTACTTCATGTACATCTTCCATCAAGTATTTTCCGCTTGGTTTAAGATCTGCCAAAAACGGGGTTTCATCACTAATTCTCTGAAAATCTGCTAACGTAAATTCTACATCTGCTGCTCTGGCAATTGCCAGAAAATGTAATACTGCATTGGTAGAACCGCCGAGTATGGTAACTAATCGTATTGCATTTTCCAGTGATTTACTGGTTACTATATCTTTAGGTTTAATATCTTTTTCTAAAAGCACTCGCATGGCACGACCTGCCTGAATACTTTCTTCTTCTTTATTTTTACTGATTGCAGGGTTTGAGGAATTATAAGGTAACGACATTCCTAATGCCTCGATAGCAGAGGCCATAGTATTTGCGGTATACATCCCCCCACAAGCTCCTGCGCCTGGACAAGCTTTCTCTATAACACTTTTGTATTCTGTTTGTGTTATCGTTCCTGCGACTTTTTCTCCCCAAGCTTCAAAAGCTGAAACTACGTCTAGCTTTTTACCTTCATGACATCCCGAAGCTATGGTTCCCCCATATACCAAAATAGAAGGACGGTTTAATCTAAGCATCGCCATTAATGCTCCTGGCATATTTTTATCACACCCTACAACGGTTACCATACCATCATAAGACATTGCCTGAACCACTGTCTCCATAGAATCTGCAATCACATCACGAGATGGTAATGAAAATCGCATTCCTGGTGTTCCCATAGAAATCCCATCGCTCACTCCGATAGTATTAAATATAAGTCCTACAACATCTTTATCTAATGTTCCTTTTTTTACCAATTTAGCAAGGTCATTAAGGTGCATATTACAAGGATTCCCTTCATAACCTGTACTGGCAATTCCAACTAGTGGTTTATTAAAATCTTCATCGGTTAAACCAATTGCGTGAAGCATTGCTTGTGCCGCAGGTTGGGTGTCATCTTGAGTGACTTGTTTACTATACCTATTAATGTTCATTTCTTTTTGAATATCAGTTTTACGAATTACTTAAAATTTTAACTTTTACTCTGTGATATACGCATTAAATGAAATAAACCACAGTATAAAATTATTTTGTTGTAACTAAACACTTGTACATTAATCAATACCCTTACAATATCCAATAGCTTCTATAGATACTTTAGATATTGATTTACAAATGCTTACGTTTTAAAAATTTACAACCACTATTTGACAATTTTATTTAAATATTCATTATGTATCAAAAAAAACTCCTTTCAGAAAATGAAGGGAGTTTTTTTTGATACATAATATCCCCTCACTAAGGTGAAATAATCACCTCAATGATAATGACATTACTAATTATGTTATTAAATATTCTCATTTCTACTTCACAAAAAATCCCTTTACTTGCATAAAGGGATCTTTGATTATTATATAGTATCAATACATCCCTTATCGAGGTGAAATAATTACCTCAATAATAATGGCTGTATTGATATTTATGCTTCTTGTATTCATTTATATATGCAAATATAGCAAATAATGTTTTAAAAACAATATTTCATTAACTAAACTTATAATCAAAGCATTATAACAAAGTGTTATAATGCTTTGATTTTTTTGAAAAACTGTATCATTTAATACTTAACAAGCCTTACTATTTTGGTGTATTCATTAGTTTGTATTTTTACAAAATAATTCCCAGGAGATTTCATTTGTTCTTTTAATGTAATTTTACCTGGATTTTTGCTATACTTCTCATTACTTAATTCTTTTCCTAATATGTTATAAACTTTTACAGTAAATGCATCGCCTTCTAATTTTGATACATCTATAGTAACGGTTTTTTCAAATGGATTAGGATATGCCCGAAGTACATTTTCTAAGTTTATCTCTTCCTTTTTTTGCTTGGCTGGTCTTTTTGTAACTAAAGCCTGACCTGCATTGGTATTATATGCATAGTCGAGTATAGTGTATGATAAACCATCATTAGCTACAGTAGCATAAAACCAACCATAATGTGTATTACCGTTAACTTTATAGGTAAATCCTATGTAGCCTGATCGCCCATTCCAATT
>CAKMZM010000230.1 GCA_929200365.1 uncultured Flavobacteriaceae bacterium
TAATTTTGTCTTAGATTGCATGGGGCAAAGATATTTACAATTCTCAATTTAGAATGAAGAATTAAGAGTTTTTTGTGGAATTATAGTGATAATAAAGGCTAGTTTAAACCACTTCTATAGATATAATATTGAATTTAATTTTACAATAAAGGTTTTTGAGGAAGGTATTCAAACTTTGTTAAGGGCACCTCTAAAAACTCATTTTTATTACAAATTGCTGCAAAAATCAATCTTTTCGTTGTCAGCCAAAATCTTTCCTCATCATAGCTATGGCTATGTTTGTGGAATATTTTGCCTTCCGCCTCAACCTTGATTTTTTCGCTGCTTTTCATAACAAAATGAGTTTTTAGAGGTGCCCTTAAGAAAAAAAAGATAGGGTACGGCGTGAAATTCGGTAGAAAGAGAATTGACTCCGTATAATAATGACAAGTATTTTCTTTACATTAAATTCATTTCATCACTAATAGTATACTATCCGTCACAAAACTTAAATTACATTTCTATACCATAGAGTGATGATTTAAATTTAGCACATTAGTGTTTTTTAGAACTAAGCCATTAATTTTTTAAAATTTTGAAACTACTTTAATCTATAAACACAAAAACAGTACTCAAAAATCATTTATATAACATTTATCTATGGAAAAATACGTAAAGAATTATTATGAAGAAAGCAAGCAGGTGAAATCTGAAGGGATATTAAAAAAAGATAAAAAAGAAGGTGTCTGGAAGTGGTATTACCCAGATGGGAAATTAAAAATAGAAGGAGTGTATGGAGAAGATCAAGGTAATGGACATTTTTATTTTTACGATGAAGAAGGGGAAGAAACTTGTAATGGAATTTATAAGAATGATGAGCGTGAAGATAAATGGGTTTGGTCTGATAAAGGTGTTGTAACTCATATTATTAATTATCAGAATGGGAAAAAGCATGGAGTAGAGCAAAAATATAGCGGAGATGGGACGCAACTTTTATATGAGAAAAATTGGAAAAATGAAAAACTTCATGGAAATCTGGAGAGATATGACGAAGATGGAAGTCCATTAGAAAAAGCTACGTATGTTGATGACTTTTTGGATCAGGAACATATACAATGGGAAAACGGAAAACAAAAGAAGAAAAAATACGATCGAGGAGTTCCTATACTTACCGAAAAGCGATGGCTTAGTTTGGCACGTCAAATTGGGAAAAAAGATGAAAGTTATCAACAAATGAACATTATCGAAAAAGCAGTTGGATGGCACGGTAGTAGTGCTAGAGCAATTTGTTATATGATTCGCGAAGGATTTTTAGATTTAAATGAAGTGTTTATGATCTTACCAGAAATTCAAGATGATCATGACTATTTTAGTATAGAAGATTTTATAAGAATTCTTAAAAGCTTAACACTAAAGAAAAAGCAACTAAAACGAGTAAGTCTTCTTTTTGGGTTTTGGCCAAGAGGGCTAGATAAAATGTGTATGGAGCGGTATGCTCAATATCCTGAGGTTTTTGAAGCCAATTTTGAGGATTTTTCGCCCAATGTAAAACTAGGGATTATTGCTGTCAAAATTAGATTTGGAACTGCTGTTAAAGAAGATTTAAAGAAAGATATGGCTGCAGATATCGCTTATAGACATGTTAATAATTATGGCTTTAATGCTATATACTGGCAAAAAGAAGGGAAAGTTTTTGAACTTGATCTTGAAACCGACTTAAGCGAATCTAAGAACAATGAAGAGGCCTTTTATGAAATGATAGAAACTTTTACAACAAAAGAGGAGTGGAAACAAGCACTTTTGCAAACAGTTCTTAATATGGAGAGAGACAACCTTAATGCATTTTTAGCAGGAGATGCAATAAAAATCGCTTCAACTACCCAATTCACAAAGATATTTGAGTTCTTTCCTAACAGCAGTTTTAAAGAAATGTATTGGGCTTTAATCGACTTGCGAGAAGATACTGTTGAAGACCTTGAAATGATGGCAAAAGCATTGAAAGAAGAATATTATATTGGTCCTAAATCAGAAACACTGATTACTGTAGCAATTCTAAGAAGAAAAGCAGATGGGTTGGATATCCCAAATTGGTATGACGAATATATAGAATTTATTAGTTTTTATAAATATATCTATTTTGAAGGTATCGAATTTGCAGGTATCGAATATGTAGAAGAAGCCTTGGGGTATTTGCCAGAAAATCGTTTAGAACCATTATTTAGAAAACAATTAAAACAAGGCGAATGGATAAGAGTTTTTCCTCTCTTACATCTGTTGACAAATAAAGATATATGGGATGAGGCAATTAATTTATTATTGACTAAAGAAAAATATGATCACACAAAGTTTATCATTAGCTGTGGGTTAGGCAGAATGAAGCAAAAGGGGATGAATTGGTTGGTAGAAAAAATAGATGCCTGTAAAAAAGAAGAACTTCGTGAACTCCTTGTATTGGCTATAATTAGTTGTATGGCAAATATGGTAGATGACGGAGAACTATGGGAAGAAAAATATGATCAGTTTTTGCAGTTATACGACGGCGAAAAACAGAGTGATTATTCTGAAGCATCTCCCTTTTTTAAAAAAGCCCTTAATGCGTTACCAGAATCTCGTAAAAATGAGGTATTATTAAGTGTTATACATACAAATTCCTCAAAGCCTGCATTTTTACGGGTTTTTGATCTTTTTGAAGAGAATATTCCAAGTCATATTGTAGAAAAAGCTTTGGATGTTATAGTATTGCAACCAGTAGAGGATATTGACTATAGTAATTGGTTAGAAGAAGCATTGCGGGGATCACTTAAAGAAAGAGCAGAGCAATTTGCCCGATATGCTTTATCAAAAGGCGCAAAAGGAAATGTACTTGACTGGATTCGGAGAGGGATTGGAAATAATGAAATGGCAGCCTTACAAGCCGAAATTGGAACAGGAAATGATAGTACAGTAGAAGTAGCTAAAAAGAAAACAAAAGTAGAACTTTTACAAACGAAAATTCAAAAATATTTAGAAGCTAACCCTTCTAAACAAACAACGACTATATATTGGCTGCAAAAAAATAAAGAAGAAACAGAAGAAGCGCAAAATTATAATAGGATAGCAGGACCCGCTTTTGGAGTAGATGCCAAGTCTATACCAATGTATGATGAAGAGTATATGGATCACATTCTAAGTCTAGATTTGCGATCAATGCCTCTATTGGCAGCATCATTTCCCGAAGATGTAAAAGTGATTTCACTTTATGTTGCAAACCCAGATGTTAATTCTGCTTATACTGTGGATACCAATGAAACTCGAATACTTGAACTTAGAGAGGAGGATTTAAAGAAAGGTGTATTTGAAGCTGAAGAGTATGAACCTTATGATGCGGTAGTGACTATGCATATAGTAGAGTTAAAAGTCCCCACAGCTATCTTTGCAGCAGATGTAACAAACGAAGATATACGAGGCATAAAGAATGATCTTTTTAATGCCCCTGGTTATGTCTTAGGAGAACCCATTTGGATACAGGAAGAAGTGTATTGTGATTATTTTATAATGCAGTTTAGTGAGGGATTAGTTGATATAAACCTTGGTGATAGTGGAACGATGTATGTTTTTAAAGATACCGCTTTTTGGCAGTGTTATTAATGAAAATCTGTTTAAAGATGTTTTCTCAGTACATGACATGACAAAAAATATTTTTAAGAGAATAAGAGTTTAAAAATCAAAACTTTAGTATCAAACTCTTTGTTAGACCTTGAAGGTTTTAAAAACCTTCAAGGTCTTGATAACGAATAAGCTACACAATTTTGAATACAAAACAGATGTTTTTTGTCATGTACTAAAAGATGTTTTAGTACTGCCAGGTAGAGAAACTATTTATCTTAATCCTACTTTGTCATCTTACCAATGACTAGTAAAAACGCGTTAGGGATTGCAGTGAAAATCCCACAGCCCGACGATAGGAGGTGCGAGGAATTGTAACGAAAAGCCCGACCCGATAGGGAAACGCCCTTAGATGACAAAGTAGGATTAATTTAAAGCATTACCATTTTTTAAGAAATACTCGATCAGAAATAGACAATTTTATGATGCAGTTTTGATTTTCTTTTTTGATATAGATTAGTATAAGGCGATTGAAAACAAATTGAAATTAAACAAAAATATATATACATAACCTATTTCTGATCAAATATTAAGTAAAAGACTTGATAATTGAGGCAGCTTCACTTTTGTTCTATAACTTCTGGAAAAAAAGAAAGAATCTGAATCAGGATGATTTGAATTGGGAGTAGTATAGAAAGGTGTAATTTTGTCTTAGATTGCATGGGGTAAAGATATTTTACAATTCTCAATTTAAAATAACAGGTTAAGAGTTTTTTTAGGAAATTCTAATCAATGAAGTGGTTTAAACATTATCGATAATTGCAAACCTGAAAGTTTTCGCTTTCTACTGTCCTAAATTGTGATATGCTAAACATTTATTTGTTTTTTTTTCTGCTTTAGACTTCTTTTCTCGATCATCAGATGGATATAAAAATCAAAAGCTTGTTTTTTTTAAGACAGATGGCAATTATTTTAGATGTAGACATTACTGAATTACTTATTAGAACGAAAAAATAAAACGCCCCACGGTATATAAAACATAGCTAATAAGAGCATGTTTAAACACAATGTAAACTGAAAATCAATAGTTTGAGGTTCTGAGTAAGCTTCAAATCATGAACATATCGGGATATTCGAATGATTTGAAACAACCTCATGGTTCTCAAAATAATGGTTTTCAGGAAGCAAGGAGTTTAAACATGCTCTTAGGAAACCATTTTTTTTAAACTCATATTGTAAGTAGTGTAGTCGAATTTTGTTAAAAAAAAGCGGGGGGTAAATTGATTTCGTCACTAGAAACTATGAATTCGTCACATAATTTAACAAATGCTTCTATACTGGGGGGTAATAATTTAGATTTATCGAGATGTGCTTTTTGCTTATGAGCAATGGTTTTGGCTTTATTTCTTTATGAAGAATAGCATAGGGATAAAGCATAAAACTTGTAAGTAAGATGAAAAGCTTTAAATTAAGTTTAATTTTTAATTATTAATTATTGTATGGAAGAAAATAACAATTTTACAG
>CAKMZM010000231.1 GCA_929200365.1 uncultured Flavobacteriaceae bacterium
AATTATTACCTCGTCGTCTTACAGGAACTTCGTTAAAATATCAACGTAAAGTAAGCATTGCCGTAAAAAGAGCAAGACATTTAGCTTTAATGCCTTACGTTGGTGATTTATTAAAATAAAATTCATCATAGCATATTATGAAACTTATATTAAAGAAAGACGTTGAGAATCTAGGATTCGCAGACGATGTAGTAGAAGTTAAGAATGGTTATGGTCGTAACTATTTAATTCCTAATGGACTTGCATTATTAGCAACTCCTTCTGCAAAAAAAGTACTTGCTGAAACGTTGAAGCAACGTGCTTTTAAAGAAAAGAAAGAGATTGATGATGCAGAAAAGATAGGAAAGAAACTTGGTGGATTGGAAATCAAAATTTTGACAAAGGCTGGATCTGGAGACAAATTGTTTGGTTCTGTATCTAACGCAGATGTTGCAGAAGCATTTGCAAAACAAGGTGTTGAATTAGAAAAGAAATTTATTACTGTACCTGGCGGAACAATTAAACGCTTAGGTCAATATGAAGCTTCTGTTCGTCTTCATCGAGAAGTAATCGTTTCTGTTGCTTTTGAAGTAATTACTAAAGCTAAATAGATAAATAACAGTTGATAGCTGTTTTATAATATTATAAAAAATCGCTCTTTTGAGCGATTTTTTTATTTACTTCCTAACTTTAATTGCTTTTAAGCTTCTAGTTTCTAGAGACTTCTTTGTATGAAGAGGGGGTTTTGAAAACCTTAGGTCTTTATCAAGAAAATTAGAATTCGAACAAATATCGAAGAACTTTACTATTTTCAGATATGATGATTCGAGTTTTTAATTAAGATAAAGGTTACATGTTTTACAGAAACCTTGTCTATTTCAATAAAAACTAGAAGTTTTTTTACCGCTAATAGCCTAGCTAATTAACTCTTGATATTCGATAAAAATTAGATATAGCCTTAGCGTCGGCTCATTCTCTTAGGATTATTGATTAATTAACCTATAAATTAATAAAGCAGTACGTTTGGTTAAAGCTTCAAAAGTAGTTAGATCTAATGTTTCTTTTGGTGTATGTGCACCATTCCCCCTAAACCATCTAAACAGTCTACATAGTCTGCTACAAAAGAAGTATCTGCTGCTCCTCGTTTACCTGGATCATACGCTTCAACTACTCCTTGCCCCAGATCTTTGCTTACCTCATTTAAGAGTGTTAATAATTTTAGGTTACCATCTGTTGGTTGCATTGCAGGATAACTATCATTAAAAGTGATAGTCGCACTGGTGTGGGGTAAATTTTCTTTGGTAATTTTTTTCATTTTTGATCGGGCTTTTTCTTTTTGCTCTTCAGAGATAAAACGTAGTCCTCCTTTTACCATAACAGTTTGTGGTACTACATTACTTTTTCCGAAGGCTTCACCTTTGCTTACTGCAGAGTCAAATTTAATCTCTGTTCCTCTCAGAATTACCCCAGAGTTAAAAGTTAAGAACTCTTCTCCTTTAACATCGGTATAAAAGGCATTTAGAATTCTGGAAGCCTCAAAAATGGCACCCGCACCTACACGTTCATTAAAAACACCAGATGAATGTGCTCTTTTTCCTTTGACCTCTAGTTGCCACCCAGATGATCCTCTGCGAGCAACAGTAGCATAATTAAATCCTGTAGAGGTCTCAAAGCCCAGAGCGACTTCACTTTTTTTAGCAGCATCAATTAAATCTTTTCTACTAATATCTAATGGTAGTCCTGTACTTTCTTCATCTCCTGTAAAGGCAGCTATAATTTGTGCATCATTAAGTAATTGATGTTCATGCAGTGCTTTTAAAGCATATAATACAACAACATCTCCGCCTTTCATATCATTAGTTCCTGGACCATATGCAATATCACCATCCTTTTTAAACTTCTGAAAAGGACTATCTTTTTCAAACACTGTATCCAAATGCCCGATGAGTAGTATTTTTTTTCCTTTGTTTCCAGAAATTTCTGCAAACAAATGTCCAACTCGATTTACTTCGGCAGGCATATCAATCCAACGTGTATTAAAATCAATGGCATCAAATTGTTCTTTAAACACCATTCCAACCTCTTTTACACCAGTATGATGCATAGTTCCGCTATTGATATTTACTACTTTCTCTAAAAATAGAATAGCTGATTCGTAATTAGCCTCTATTGATTTGATAATTTTTTTTCTGTTTTTGAAAGTTTTTGAGCATTAATAGATAATGTTGCGCAGAAAAATAAAAAGATATATAAGATGCGCATAGTAAAAAAAATGAGTTTTTAGAGGTGCCCATTATTGTGTGATGTTATTTATTAAAGAGTAAATGTAAGAACTTTTGCTATAATTGAGGTTAATAGGGAAAACAGAAGGTAGAAGACAGTGTTTATTGTTTTGAAATCATCTTTTTATAATTACTTTTGCAATCAATTTTTTTTGAGATGAAATATCAGAGATTAAGTAAGGAACAGTTGGAAGAGTTGCATGTAGAGTTCATTAACTTTTTGGCAACACAATCTATTACAGCAGAAGAGTGGAGTGATATTAAAGAAAATAAACCTCAAGTTGCCGAAGAGGAGATTGATATTTTTAGTGATTTGGTATGGGAAAAAGTACTTACCAATGCCCAGTATTTGGAGCATTTTTCTAAAGATCAAATACATCTATTCGAATTGAAAAATGATAGAATGTATCTTATTGCTGTAAAAGTAAACAATAATGCTATTGATATTACTACCCCAGAAGGATACCAATGGCTTAAAGATAATTTACTAAATGATGATGTAGTATTTTATAATGCTTCTAAAGAATACGGAGAAGATAAAAACCAGGATCGATTTGCATTGATCCAGAAAGGAGCAAAGATAACCAAAGGAGAATTATTTCACTTTTTCTCCAAATTGATTCAAAACAAAGAATACTAACAGCGCTATCTATACTTTTTTAGAAAAGGTTAATCAATAGAATTTCTTTGGGGGTTTGACACAAAAATGACTTTTGTTTATGTAGCATCAGTTTTTTTTCAAGCAATTGAACCAAGAATCAAAACAGATGAACTGGAGTCTTGTTTCCTGACTCTAACAGCGAAGTGATATATCTGATACCCCGAGGCTCTGCCTCGATATAATTCATTCTATGTGGTATAAAATACCAAGGCTCTGGTTTATAATAACATTGATTAATTTTATCAAAACTCAGTATATCCCATACCCAGCCCTACCCAAAAGGAAAAGAGCTAAAAGTCCTTCCTTTTTGGAAGGATTTAGGATGGGATAAATATATTGAAATCAACCAAATGAATGTTTTTGTAACTATCAATCAACGCTATTATAAATTAGAACCAATACCAATTATACAGAAAAAGAGGTATTAGCATATCTATTCATACCTCAGAGACTCTATAGGATCTTGTTTTGCTGCTTTTACGGCAGGATATAGCCCTGAAACAACAGCAATAACAAATGAAATAGTTGTAGCAGAGAATATAGCTAACCATGGTGTACTAAATGAAAAATTTGCTAAAGAAGAAATACCTCCTCCAATCAGAACTCCAAAAATAATTCCTATAAGACCTCCGATTTGACCAATAATAATTGTTTCCATAAAAAATTGACCAGCTATGGTGCGTTTTTTGGCTCCCAGAGCTTTTCTAACGCCAATCTCTCGGGTTCGTTCTGTTACAGAAACCAACATAATATTCATCAAGGCAATAGATGAACCAAATATGGTAATGATACTAATGATCCAAGCAACATAATATAAATACACAGTAATACTTGCTATTCGGTTAAGTAAGTCATCACTACGCTCCATACCAAAATTATTGTCTTCGATAGGATTTAGCCCTCTAATATTTCTGAAAGTAATAATAGCTTCGTCTTGAGCACCCTCAAGAAATTGCTTGTCGTCTACTTTTATACTAATACCATAATTAATATTGGGGAGCGTAAATATAGAACGTGCTATCTGTATAGGAATAAGAACCCGTAAATCCTGATTATTTCTAAAAGTAGCTCCCTTACTTTCCAGAAGCCCAATTACTTTAAACTTTACTCCTCTAATACTTATTATTTTTCCTAATGGATTAATATTCTTGAATAAATTCTTTTTGAAATCAGATCCAATGATACACACATGATTATTGTTTTCTACATCAAAAAAAGTGAAATTTCGACCAGTATCTATTTCGGCTCCTGTATTTTCAAGATAATTTTCATTAATCCCAGCTACAGATACTTCGGGGTCAGTTTTTTCACTTTCGAATTTTACTTCGGCATTACGGGTACCTGTAAAATGAATAGAGGTTTTTGAAAATGGATAGGTGAATTTATCTTTAAAATCTTTTACATTACGATAACTGATTACAGGATTGATTTTTTCTCTATCTCTATTATTTCTGGTGTTAAATTCATATCGTTGAATATTAAAAGTATTAGCTCCCATCGAAGCAAAATCTCCAGAAATTGTATTTTCTAAAGCCCCAACCAAAGTGAGTATCCCAACCAATGATGTAATACCAATAGCAATAATCAATATCGTAAGTACAGTTCGCAGAACCTGACCTTTAATAGAGTCTATTGCAATCCTGATATTTTCTCTAAAAAGTGAAAACATAATAGTAATTAATAGCGCGTTCTTAGTATAGGACTACAAAACGTGCTTAAAGTTACTCAAAAAACCAGATTTTTTGTGAGTATTGATAGAGGTCTTTATACTTTTTTTAGATATTTGCAGCTCGAAATGCTAGTGGTTATTAGCGGTTGTTTGATGATTATTGTTTATGATGTTAACTCTCAATTTTCTAACTACCTGAAAGCATATAGATGAATATAATTTTATGAGGTAATTGTAGAATATTGTATTTGCATACTTATTAGAAACCTGATAAGTACTGCACTATTGTATCGTATATCAGTTACGTATCGTATTAAAAACTTAATAATGGCACAGAAACCATCAATACCAAAGGGAACACGTGACTTTTCGCCTGTAGAAGTGGCTAAGAGAAGTTATATTATGAATAGCATTAAATCACAGTTTCAGTTATTTGGTTTTCATCCTATCGAAACGCCCAGTTTTGAGAATAGTGAAACCCTGATGGGTAAGTATG
>CAKMZM010000232.1 GCA_929200365.1 uncultured Flavobacteriaceae bacterium
ATTATGAGTCATCAAACCCTCCACTTGTTCTAATAACTTCGAATCTCTAAGGTTATTTGCAAAAACGATAAAAGCATTCATTCCGCGAGTTTGTAATGCTGCACTCATCACATGCAAAGGTTCCATATTATCGGACAAGAAATGGGTACGATATCCCAGTAATGCCACATTAGGTTTAGAAGTATCTATAGTACTTTCTAAAGCCTTATTGGTAGTCATTCCTAATGCTTTGGTATATAAAAACACATCTGCAATACCAATAGCAGGCGCAATCGGAAGTTGTATATCAAAAAAATGAGTCCGTAAATAATTGAACAGTGAGACAGCATTTTCTTTTCCTCCTTCTTGTAAATATTGTCTACATTGGTGTACGATTTGTATATCGACCGATGACAATTGCATTAACTCAAAATCAGGTTCATGAGCCGGTACAAACAATATCGTATTACCAACTTTTTCTTGAAGATCAACCAGTGATTCTACCAAATATTTGTAGTAACTAATTCCGCCTAGCATACTACATACGATAACCTTGGCTTTTTCCAGCACTTCTTCGAGATACGTATCGATTGTCAATTCTTGTTTGAGATATACCAGATTTGTCATTCGAAGACTAGGCAATTTACCATTTTCGGCTTTGTGTAGTTCTCTGTATGCTTCATTTAAGGTATGAATTTCGGTATCTCCAGCACTCAGAAACACAATATCTCCCGGTTGCTGATCAATATAAAAAATCCCATCATCATTGGGGTTCCACCCTCCGGGTATGGTTGCGATTAGATGCATACGTCTATAGATTCTAACGCTGCCCAATACAAATGAATGTAGCTGGCGTATGCGTTTTGATGTTGATATATTTTTGTGGTAATTTCTTTTTCTCTTGCCGAGAACACTTGCCCTACAGTGGGTATGCTATCGTCGTTTAGTACTTTGGAATAATGAAATTCATGTCCCCAAATTTCTAAATCATTGCACACTACTTTTCGATATCCTAAAGATAATTTTTTGTTTTGCATAGAGGTACTATATGGAAATACTTCTGCCATAGGGTGTTTCTTACCAGTTTCATCAATGATAGTGCTTCCTAAATACATCATCCCCCCGCATTCTGCTAAGATTTTTACTCCTCGGTTTGCCGCTTCTTTAATCTGGCTTCTCATGGTACTATTTTGAGATAGTTCCTGAAGATATAATTCGGGATATCCTCCTGCCAGATACATCATATCGGCTTCAGGGAGTTTCTGGTCATGAATCGGGCTAAAATATAGGATTTCTCCAATAGTTTCTAGCCATTTTAGATTTTGGAGGTAGGTAAATGTAAATGCCTCATCTTTTGCTATAGCAATTTTATATTTTTTTTCTGAAGTTAGTATAGCCGAATCTTCCTGATTTGTTTTAGGAACTATTTTTGCACATTCTAAAAGTGTTGATAATGATATATGGGCTGCAATATGTGAAGCTGCTTTTTCAATAACATGTTCAAAAGTACTATCGATATGTAATCCCAAATGACGTGAGGGAATTGCAATTTCTTCATTCGGCGGAATGTATCCTAAAGATGGAATCCCTACAGTATCACATGCTTCTTTAAGGAAGGCATAATGTGATTCTGTTTTTATAAAATTAAAAATAACACCTGCTATCTTAACTTCGGGGTCAAAGGTTTTTAACCCGTGTAAGATTGGAGCAATCGTATATGCCATAGCACTGGCATTAACCACCAAAATTACTGGAATATCCAACAATTTAGCTATCGCTGCCGAGCTTCCCTGGTCCTTTACAGCACCATCAAACAGTCCCATTACTCCTTCTACAATACTAATATCAGCAGAGGTACTATACCATTCAAAAACAGTTTTTACATGTTCCTCGGGCATCATTATGGTATCTAAATTTATAGCTGGTTTTCGGGCAGCAGTACTGTGATGAATTGTATCAATATAGTCGGGTCCACATTTAAAAGTTTGCACAATATTTCCCTGGTTACTATACCAGCGAGACATCCCTAGGGTAAGTGTTGTTTTTCCTGAATTACTCCACGGGGCGGCTATTAAAAATGCTTTGGACATATGGTTTAGAAAGAATTGAGATTTTAGATCGTTTCGCTGTTAGAGATTAGATACAATTAGCCATCCCCTGAAAAAGGCATTATATTTTGCTAAGTTTTAATTTTGTTGATAATTTGAGATTTTTTTATAACGGGGAAATTGTTTGAAAATGGATTCACCTTAAAAACAGTTTGGTCAGTAATATACTAACAAAAAAAGATACCAACCCAATGAAGTGATTATTTTTCTGCAACAACACAAATGAGCAAACCAAAAACTCCTTGTTTGAAAGATATGGTTTTAAGGGTTTTAAAATCTAAATCGGTATTTATAAATCAAATAGTAGTCAGTTTACAAGAGCCTTTAAAATTAAAAGGGTTTGTAAGCATCTTTCCTCTCAATATTTAAAAGAAGATTATCCAGAAAAAGTAGTATTTCAAAAAGACAACTTTATACTTATCGAGAGTACAGACCAATTTGGCACTCAAATCTAAGCTTGGTTGCAAGTCCATCTAAAATTACAACATGTATCTTAAACCACGCTTAATTAAATTAAAACTTCACGACGCCAATGACAAGTAGGATGATGAAATCATTTCATCGGAAAATCAACCCAGGTGCCTTCTGGGAAAGGATCCCATATTACTCGATCGTCATCTATATGCAGCACTTTTTTTATACCCATCTGTGTGGCCTTTTCTCTGAACCCAACGGCAGAATCCCGATTGGGGAGAATCAGATTGAGGGAGCGCAGTTCAGTGCCATCTTCCAGCTTTCCGTTGCGAACCCAGGTAGTGAGCATTTCTTTTATTTCTTCTTCCAACTCCTGGTTTTCATCCAGCACTACGGCTTTTATGCCTATGCCGTACATGGCGCTGTAAAAGGTTAGCACGTCATGCTCACCAAGGCCGGGAGGCTCATACCACTCATCTCCCTGTAGGTTGTAGCGATCATCCACTTCCAATTCAAGTGCCTGAGCCATTACTTTTTTCCTAGTTAGCACATTTTCGATCAATCGCTGCTCTTCCAGTGTGTTTGACCACTGCAGACAGTGTAAACCAAACTTTTCTGTGGTTTTCAAGGTTGGAACACCTTTCAAATCCAATAATTTTCTGGCCAAAGCATGATCTCTGTGTGGGTTGGTAAGATAAAATTCTTCATCAATGAATTCAAGCGGTGTGTTTAGTCCAAAAAATTCGTGATCTCTTGGGGGTTTTAGTTCAGGAATGTTTAGATCATATATTCCAACGTGACAGTCCCTAAGTAAAAATTCACTTTTTAAATCCCTGTACAAATCGAATACCACACCTTTAAACATATCCAACAATTCATTACCAAACTCGTTAATCTTATCATGTGTTAGCTTCAACGTAATATCAAACCATTTTTTTGTCAGTCCTATTAAAAGTCTATTCCCACCAATTGTGTTAGCTTCATTGTCGCTAAATACAATCGTCTTTAAATATGAAGCTTCTATACTTTCAAGAAGCAAGGGAACACCTAAGTTTAATTTAAACCTATCATCATTATCGTACCCTGAAAACCTTAACTCCTCCAGCAATGGCTTTTCGATTAAACTATTTACAGCAGTCTTTAGAAGTGAGACAAAATCTTTAAGTGACTGCTCCTTGTTCTTTACATGAATGCCTTCCATTGTCAATATTAATTCCATGATTACAGTATTTTCGTAGTGAATTTTGTTTTTAATGCCTCTCTAAGTTTTGGTAGCCATTTGGTTTTTACATCCTCATTGTTAAAGTTGTATTTTGTTTTTTTTAAATTCTCTTCTTTGAACCCCTTTTTTACAGATTTATCCTTTACAGCACCATCAAACAGTCCCATTACTCCTTCTACAATACTAATATCAGCAGAGGTACTATACCATTCAAAAACAGTTTTTACATGTTCCTCGGGCATCATTATGGTATCTAAATTTATAGCTGGTTTTCGGGCAGCAGTACTGTGATGAATTGTATCAATATAGTCGGGTCCACATTTAAAAGTTTGCACTGTATTTCCCTGGTTGCTAAACCAACGAGACATCCCTAGGGTAAGTGTTGTTTTTCCTGAATTACTCCACGGGGCGGCGATTAAAAATGCTTTGGACATATGGTTTAGAAAGAATTGAGATTTTAGAAGTTAGATCATTTTTGGTAATTTAAAGATAGTCTAATAGATAGGATTTGACAATAGGAAAGGCAAAATGCTAGACTTTTCTAATTAGGGTTATCTTTTTCTATGAGATTAATTTTCCATAGTCGATTCCATGATTTTAGTCTTTTTTTTCTAGTTATAGTATCATTTACATATTTCAAAATACACTAGTATACCCAGTTCATACTTTTTAGTAAAACCATCAATCAATTTATTTTTATGTTCAAAAACTCTATTTTTCAAATTATTGATCATATCAATATAGAGTGTTCCATTCTTCTTATTGGTAGTTATAGATACAGCATATTGATGTTTTGGTTTAAACATATTAACGTGTTTTTGGATTCCAGCCTACGCTGGAATGACAACGGTATTAAAAATCAGAAACTGTAGTATAACTCAGCTTTAGTTGTTGTGCTAATTGCCTGGCTTTACCTAATCGTACAAACCCTGTTTCTGTATCAATGATGGTAGTTTTTTGAATCCTAGCCAGATATTTTTTATACACGGTTACCGCATATTGAAACGGATTTTCTGCTCCAGCATTTATTTTTCCGTCTGTAAAGACAAACAACTGTATCGTTTGTGTATTTACAGATCGCAATAGCTCATATACTTTTAAAAAAGCAGCTCCCAAATTCGTTTTTCCTCCTGTTTTTAATTGATGATTTATATCTAAAATTTGTTCTGTATTGGATGTAAACTCCTGGATAATTTTTGCTGTAGTATCTTGTAATCCAACTATAGCATACTGGATTTTTTGCAGAGGGTATGACATAATTGTTTTCTCTATGATTCCCTTTAAGTATGCCATTTGCTGATCTAGTGCCAT
>CAKMZM010000233.1 GCA_929200365.1 uncultured Flavobacteriaceae bacterium
TAAGCATTATTGGTTTACAATGCACTATTTAAAAAAAAATAAAGTGTTTAATATTATTTTTATTAATACGATAAAGTTTGTCAAAAAATAACCAACACCTAAAAAATATACTCGAACTTAATTTTGCTATGTTACTAATTAGCACTTCGGGAGTATTAGGAAGGTATATAGATATGCCTGTGCCTATTATTATTGGCTATAGAGCCATACTAGCAGGAAGTATATTATTCTTGTTCTGTAAATGGAAAAAAATATCATTTAGAATTGAAGCTAAGGATTGTATTCCCATTCTTGTAGGAGGAATACTTATGGGGTTACATTGGATCACTTACTTTTATGCTTTAAAAATGTCGAATGTAGCTATTGGTATGTTATCTTTATTTACCTATCCAGTTATTACAGCTTTGCTAGAACCTTTGGTATTAAAAGTTAAATTTCAGAAAATGCATTTGGCGCTGGGAATACTTGTTCTGGTAGGAATTTATTTTTTGGTTCCAGATTTTAGTCTAGACAACACGTATGCTAAAGCTGTGGCTATGGGGGTGTTTTCGGCATTATGTTATGCGCTTAGAAATCTAATCATGAAAACAAAAGTTAGCAATTATCATGGCTCTATGTTAATGTGGTATCAATTAGTAATAATGGTCATACTATTATTGCCTGCTCTATTTATTATGGACAGTTCTGGTATCATTAGTCAGTTTCCTTATGTTTTGGTTTTAGCATTATTAACAACTGCAATTGGTCATACCTTATTTTTGTATAGTTTCAAACGATTTTCTACAACAACAGCTAGCATTATTGGTAGTGTTCAACCCGTATATGGGATTATTCTTGGAATCATTTTTTTGAAAGAAATCCCTGTACTTTCAACAATTGTAGGAGGTGTTTTGATTTTAACATCGGTAGTGATTGAAAGTATACGAACTTATAGATAGTTAAACGGTAATAATCAGAAACCTAGATCAGACAATCTTTCCAAATAGGATCAGAAGGAGGAGCAGCAGTAATAGTTATAATCTCTTTTTTAACAGGATGAACAAAGGTTAATTTTCGGGCATGTAAATGAATGCTTCCATCTTTATTACTACGATGCGCTCCATATTTTAGATCCCCTTTAATTGTGCAACCAATACTAGAGAGTTGTGATCGTATTTGATGATGACGCCCTGTATGAAGATCAATTTCTAATAAACAATAGTTATCTAACTTTTTGATGAGCTGGTATTCTAAAACTGCTTTTTTGCTATCAGAGACTTCATTTGTGTATGCATAGGATTTATTTTGTTTTGGATTACGTTTTAGCCAATGTGTTAAGTTGTCATGCTTTTTAGGAGGACAATCTTTTACCACAGCCCAATATGTTTTTTGAGCTTCTTTATTTGCAAATAAAGCATTAAGTCTAGGCAGCGCTTTGCTTGTTCTTGCAAATACAACAATTCCACTAGTAGGCCTATCTAAACGGTGTACAATACCTAGATATACTGCACCTGGTTTATGATACTTTTCGGCAATATATTCTTTAACAATTTCACTAAGAGGTTTGTCACCCGTTTTATCACCTTGTACAATATCACCAGGGCGTTTATTGACAATAATAATATGATTATCCTCATGCAGCACCTGAAGATTATTTTTATTTGAAATGATTTTTGACATCCTTGATTTTTAGATCGTTTGATTTTTAAAACTATTTTAGTGTAGACTTAAATTTTGATGTCATTTTAATAATTGATTCTAATTCTTTAGAAAGTTTATTAAGTTTGGTTTGATTAATGAACTTTAAATAGGATGAAATTAATATTGCTCATTCTCATTAGGAAAATTAATAGTCTTTACATCGGTAACATATTGTTTAAAAGCATCAGTCATTTCTGTATATAAATCTAAATAACGTCTTAAGAACCGGGGATTAAATTCATGAGTCATTCCTAACATATCATGAGTCACTAATACTTGTCCATCTACACCATTTCCTGCTCCAATACCAATAATAGGAATGGTAAGACTTTCAGCTACTTCTTTAGCCAACTTAGCAGGGACTTTTTCAAGAACGATAGCAAAACACCCTGCTTTCTCAAGCATAAGAGCATCTTGTTTTAATTTTTGAGCTTCTTCTTCTTCTTTGGCACGTACTGTATAGGTTCCAAATTTATATATAGACTGTGGCGTAAGACCAAGGTGACCCATAACTGGGATACCAGCATTAAGAATTCTTTTAATAGATTCCTTAACTTCTTTTCCTCCTTCAAGTTTTACGGCATGTCCTCCTGATTCTTTCATAATCCTGATTGCAGAACGTAAAGCTTCTTTAGGGTCACTCTGGTAACTTCCAAAAGGTAAATCAACAACTATTAATGCACGATCAATTGCCCGAATTACAGAAGATGCATGATAAATCATCTGATCTAATGTAATAGGTAATGTAGTTTCATGACCTGCCATCACATTAGAAGCAGAATCCCCTACAAGAATAATATCTACTCCAGCACCATCTACAATTTTGGCCATAGTGTAATCATAAGCGGTTAACATAGATATCTTTTCTGCATTAGCCTTCATCTCTACAAGAGATTTTACAGTAACGCGCTTATAATCTTTTTTTGCTGTAGACATTTTAAATTGTTTTTTTTAAGGATTGTAAAAGTAATCAATTACTTATATGGTAACAAGTGTAATTTATTTTTAACTTTTTTAACAAATTGAAAAAGTTTTAATCACTTCATAGTATAGAAGTGATTAAAACCTTATTTTTATACCTATTCTCAAAAATAATGAATAGTATGTATAAAGTATCGATATGGGTTATTTTATTCTTCTCATGTAGTATTTTTTCTCAGAAAAATATAGCTAAAGATGATCAAAACCGTTATAAAGAAGAAGTGAAGCAAACTGTTTTAGAGTTTTTTGAAGGTTTTCATGCTGGTGATACTGCTAAAATGAAAACTACGATAGATAAAAATATAGTAGTGCAAACAATAGTAAGAACGAAAGAGGGAGAAGTAAAGACCGTTAAAACTGATGTAGAAAAAATTTTAACAGCAATACAAAACAGACCAGCAGAGCAAAACTGGGATGAACGTTTATTAGCATTTAAAATCGATGCAGATTCTGCAATTGCAAATGTCTGGACTCCTTATGAGTTTTATGTTAATGATACTTTTAGTCATTGTGGTGTAAATGTATTTCAATTGTTTAATGACAGTAAAACCTGGAAAATTATAGCTATTGCAGATACCAGATTTAAAGAAGGATGTAAGTAAATAATTCTAGTAAAAAATATTGGTTTTATATACTCCCATACTCAACAACTCACATACTTTTGTTTAGCAATCGCTCAGATTTACTTTTACAGCCAAACCACCTTCACTGGTTTCTTTATATTTTGTGTTCATATCCTGAGCGGTTTCCCACATAGTTTCAATTACTTTATCTAAAGGTACTTTGGCATTTAGAGCATCTGTATCTAAAGCCATTTCACAGGCATTAATAGCCTTTATAGCTCCCATAGCATTTCGTTCAATACATGGGATCTGTACCAATCCAGCGATAGGATCACATGTTAATCCCAGATGATGTTCCATTGCAATTTCACTTGCTATTAGTACTTGTTCAGGAGTACCTCCCATAAGCTCGGTTAATGCTCCTGCTGCCATAGCAGATGAAACTCCAATCTCTGCCTGGCAACCACCCATAGCTGCAGAAATAGTAGCTCCTTTCTTGAAAAGGCTGCCAATTTCTCCTGCAACCAGCATAAATTGTTTTACATCATCAAAATTTGCATCATGATTTTCAATAACCATATAATACATCATTACTGCAGGTATCACACCAGCGCTTCCATTAGTAGGAGCAGTTACAACACGACCCAGAGATGCATTTACCTCATTAACTGCCAAAGCAAAACAAGACACCCATTTTAATATTTGACGAAATTTCACTTCAGTACTTCGTATAGCTTCAATCCATTCTGTAGGAGTGGTATAACTTGTAGTGCCAATTAATTTTTTATGGGTATCATATGCTCTTCGCCTTACTTGTAATCCACCAGGTAATACACCTTCGGTATGACACCCAGTATACATGGATTCTAGCATTACCTTCCAGATTTGAGCTATTCTTTTATCAATTTCAGCATCACTGTGTAATGAGCGTTCATTATCGAGAACAATTTCAGATACTTTTTTGTTTTTGGATGTACAATACTCCAAAAGATCAGTTGCCTTATGAATTGGCATAGGAAATTGTTTGAAAGCAGTAAGTTTCTTTTCTTTTCTCTTTCGTTCTTCTTTTACAACAAAGCCTCCGCCAATAGAGTAGAAAGATGATGAAATTTTATCTCCATTTTTCAGACTAGCATGAAAAGTCATGCCATTAGGATGAAATTCTTTGAATTCTCTGTTAAAAATAATTTGTGTCTCGGGATCAAAAGATACCTGAAATTCACTATTAAAGAAGAGTTGCTTAGAAGTGTTTATATTTTCAATAATCGTATCAATTGTAGAAACATCTATAGTTTGAGGATCGTAACCGCATAAACCTAAAATTACAGCAATATCGGTAGCATGCCCTTTTCCTGTTAGTGATAATGATCCAAAAAGATCGATAGTAATTGTTGAGACAGATTCAAAAAGTTCTTTTTCTTTAAGTTCTGCGATCCATCGTCTTCCTGCACGCCAGGGGCCTAATGTATGTGAGCTTGAGGGGCCTACGCCTATTTTTAGCATATCAAAAACACTGATGCATTCCATAATACAAAATTATTGATAAAATTTCGGGCGTAAATATAGTTTTTTGACAACAAAGAAACTCATTTTTTGAAGAATAGTTAATCTTGTTTTTCTTTTGCCTTTATGATCAATCTATTAAGAATATAATACCCAATAGTGACACCCTGACACTAATCGATTATAAATCCAACTAAGACTATCGTTGGTAATAAGTAGAGTGAATTATTTATGAGCCTATAGCAACGACTTTAGCATATGAACTTGATAGGATATATTATA
>CAKMZM010000234.1 GCA_929200365.1 uncultured Flavobacteriaceae bacterium
ACTTATTTCATACTACTCTAATCACAAAATAGTTTCTTTTTCCTCTTTGTAAAAGAATAAACATACCGTTAATCAAATCATTTTCTGATATCGAATAATTATCGGTAACTTTTTCTTTGTTTACCGAGATCGAATTTTCTTTCAGCGCTCTTCTGGCTTCACCATTAGATTTAAGAAATCCTGTATGTTCTGCCAGAGCACTAATCATATCTATACCATTTGCAATCTTATCTTTTGTGATCTCGGCTTGTGGTACTCCATCAAAAACATCCAAAAATGTAGCTTCATCCAAATTTTTCAGATCTTCAGATGTAGATTTTCCGAATAGAATAGCTGATGCTTTAATTGCATTATCGAGATCTGCCTGAGAATGTACTACTACAGTCACCTCATCTGCCAGTTTCTTCTGTAGGATTCGCTGATGTGGTGCCTCTTTATGAGATTCTACCAGAGTTTTTATTTCTTCTTCACTTAAAAATGTAAAAATCTTAATATACTTTTCTGCATCTTCATCACTGGTATTTAACCAATATTGATAGAATTTATATGGCGATGTTCGTTTGGCATCCAGCCATACATTTCCACCTTCAGACTTACCAAATTTAGATCCGTCAGACTTTGTAATTAACGGGCAGGTCAGGGCATATCCTTTTCCTCCTACAATCCTTCTGATCAACTCGGTTCCTGTAGTGATATTACCCCATTGATCGCTTCCTCCCATTTGCAAAGTACAGTCATGCGCTCTATACAAATGCAGGAAATCATATCCCTGTACCAGTTGGTAGGTAAATTCTGTAAACGACATCCCTTCTGATGATTCTGATGAAATTCGGTTTTTAACAGAATCTTTGGCCATCATATAATTTACAGTAATATGTTTACCCACATCCCTAATAAACTCCAGGAATGAGAAGTCTTTCATCCAATCATAATTGTTTACCAGCACTGCTGCATTGGGAGTATCGCTTTCAAAATCCAGAAATCTGCTCAATTGTGATTTTATAGCTTCCTGATTATGACGAAGTGTTTTTTCATCCAGTAAATTACGTTCTGCAGATTTTCCCGAAGGATCACCTATCATACCTGTAGCACCGCCCACCAATGCAAAAGGTTTATGCCCCGCTCTCTGGTAATGCGCCAGTAACATAATAGGAACCAAATTACCAATATGTAACGAATCTGCGGTAGGATCAAATCCCACATAAGCAGATCTCATTTGCTCCATCAGATATTCTTCGATCCCAGGCATGGTGTCGTGTAACATTCCTCTCCAGCGTAATTCTTTTATAAAATTTGTAGTCATCGTACTATAATTCAATTAAGAACGACAAAGATAAAAATATGGATAATACCCAGCTATGAATATGGTAGAAATCCTATATTATCAAATAAAATGTAGAGGTGTTGGATAAGGCGTAGCTATTTTTGTTTCAGAAGATGTAAAACAGTTATCAACTAGAGTCGAGAAGTATTATCAAAATTTGTTATGCGGGTAGTTTCTTATTTCGGTGTATGTAGCAAGTATACTATAATTTATAAACAAAAAAACCCAGCACTGTTATTAGGCTGGGCTTATTTTTTTATTTTATCATTTCACCATTTTTATCGTGAAAATGATATTCTAAATATGTGTAAGCATCTCTAGGTACAATCTTTACCCATCGTTTATGGTTAAAAAACCATTTTGATCGGGTGGATGGAAATCCTTTGGTTAAAAAAGCTGCAATAAAAGGATGTGCACTTAGTGTTATCTTTTTATAATCTTTTTTAATTAATTTTTCTAATTCGACTTTCATTTTTTCTACCAAAACTATAGGTGCCTCAACTTCACCATTTGTTCCGTTTGGATTATCCTCTCGGGTCTTGATATTCATTTCTGGTCGAACACGCTGTCGCGTGATTTGAATCAGGCCAAATTTACTTGGCGGTAAAATTTTATGCTTCGCTCTATCGTCTTTCATCTCTTCTCGTAACTGGTTGAAGAGCGTTCTACGGTTATCTGCGTTATTCATATCGATAAAATCGACTACAATAATACCTCCCATATCTCTAAGACGTAGTTGTCGGGCTACTTCAGCTGCACTAATTAGATTTACCTCTAGTGCAGTATCTTCTTGGTTTTTGGCTTTATTAGATCGGTTACCGCTATTCACATCGATTACATGCATTGCTTCTGTATGCTCTATAACCAAATAAGCGCCCTTACTCATAGATACCGTCTTGCCAAAACTTGTTTTGATTTGCCGTTCAATACCATATTTTTCAAAAACTGGCATTTTAGGATTATGAAGTTTTACAATTGATTCCTTTTTTGGAGCAATTTCTTGCAGATACTCTTTGATTCTGCTGTAGAGATCCTCGTCGTCTACAATAATAGAAGTAAAAGTGTCGTTAAAAACATCTCTTAATATAGAAGATGCTCTATTCATTTCACCTAGTACTTTTGATGGGTGATGAGCTTTATGTAATTTTTTACACATACTCTGCCATCGTCCTATTAGATTTTCTAAATCTTTGTCTAGTTCTGCTACTTTTTTGCCTTCTGCTACTGTACGTACAATAATTCCGAAACCTTTGGGCTTAATACTTTTTACAAGCCTTTTTAAGCGTTCTTTTTCTTCTGAGGATTCTATTTTTTGCGAAATAGAAATTCGAGTCGAAAAAGGAACTAAAACTATATATCGACCAGCAATCGAAAGCTCTGAGCTAATTCGAGGGCCTTTGGTAGATATAGGTTCCTTTACTATCTGTACTAATAGTGATTGATTTGATTTTAACACATTGGTAATAATACCGTGTTTATCAATATCGTTCTCAAAAGGAAAATCCTTAAGAGAATAATTTTTTAATTTACCTGTGCTTACACGTTTTATGAATTTAAGTAAAGAAGATACTTGAGGACCAAGGTCGTGATAATGCAAAAACGCATCTTTTTCATACCCTACATTAACAAATGCAGCGTTTAGACCTGGGACAGATTTGCGGATTTTGGCAATAAAAATATCACCTACCGCAAAATCGCTGTCGTCTTCTTCCTTATGTAATTCAATTAGTTTTCCATCCTTTAATAAGGCAAAATCCGTAGAGGAACCTGACCTAATGATCAACTCTTTGTTCACTCTGATTAGATTTTTATCTCGATAATTATCGAGATGGATTAAACAATTTTTTCACAGGAATTTTTACAATTCCGTTGAAACAAAACAAAGATACCAGTAGTGGGGTAGCATGTTTTATTTCGATTTCAAAGAACTTAACTTTTTAAATGAAAAAAGTAGTTAGAAACTACTTTTTCTTATGGCGGTTGGCTCTTCTTCTTTTTTTACGCTTATGCGTAGCTACCTTGTGTCTTTTTCTTTTTTTACCACTTGGCATAGTATATGCTTTTTATATTTATAATTATTTATTTTACTCCTACGTTAGTTTTTACACCTTCTACAAATATTTTTGCTGGTTTAAACGCTGGTATATTATGTGCAGGAATTTTTATCGTAGTGTTTTTAGAAATATTACGACCTGTTTTTTCTGCTCTGGTTTTGATTATAAAACTACCAAATCCTCTAAGATACACATTATCTCCGCTCTCTAGTGAGCTTTTTACCTCTTCCATAAAGGTTTCAACTGTTGCTTGAACATCACCTTTTTCTATTCCTAATTTTTCTGAAATTTTTGCTACAATATCTGCTTTAGTCATTATATTACCTATTTAGGGGTTTTTGAATTTTCAAGGGGGCAAATATAAGAATTTAAAATCCAAAATATCAATACTTAAGATGATATTTTCATGTTTAAACGTTTAATTTTGAAAAACTTATAATTTAACTATGTTATTTTCTAAAAAACTCATTATATGGTACTTACAGAATAAAAGATCTATGCCATGGCGAAAAACTAAAAACCCATATCATATTTGGCTTAGTGAAATTATACTTCAGCAGACCAGAGTGGCACAGGGATTACCGTATTATATGTCGTTTACAGAAACTTTTCCAACAGTGTTTGATCTTGCAAATGCAAGTGAAGAAAAAGTGTTAAAATTATGGCAGGGATTAGGATATTATTCTAGAGCCAGAAACTTGCATGCTACTGCAAAATATGTAGCAAATAATTTAAACGGAGTTTTTCCTTCTACATATAAGGATCTTTTACATTTAAAAGGAGTTGGAGATTATACAGCGAGTGCTATAGCTTCTATATGTTATACTGAGGCAGTTCCTGTTGTAGATGGAAATGTGTATCGGGTATTATCGAGATATTTTGGAATCCATACACCTATTAATAGTACAAAAGGAGTAAAAGAATTCAAAGAGCTTGCTATAACCTTAATGGATCATAAAGAACCCGCAGAGTATAATCAGGCAATTATGGAGTTTGGAGCATTGCAATGTAAACCCAAAAGACCAGATTGTATTATATGTCCACTACAAGATAGTTGTGAGGCTCTAAAAAATGGAAAAATAGAAGTGTTGCCAGTCAAAATCAAAAAACTGAAAATCAAAAAACGCTACTTTAATTATTTGGTGTTTTTTACAAAAGATAAAAAAACGATTATCCAACAAAGAGTAGGTAACGGTATATGGAAAGGATTGTATGAATTTCCTTTAATAGAAAGTGATAATATAGATACAGATACTATTGCATCTCATGCTGTTTTTAGAGAAATTATAAAAAATAAAGAGTATGAAATTATACCACATCAGGAAATCCCTATAGTGCACAAATTATCACATCAACATCTATATACTCGATTTTATATTATTAAATTAGATACACCTTCAAAAATAAGTCAGAATCAAAAGATCGTTAATCATGAAGAAATATGTACATATCCTGTTCCTATTCTTTTAGGTAATTTTATAGATGTATTTTTTCAGAAAAATTGATATTAAG
>CAKMZM010000235.1 GCA_929200365.1 uncultured Flavobacteriaceae bacterium
CTACAAAAGAAACTAATTTTCGAATTGGTGATTCGGGCATAGATTTACCTTCATTTGATATTATTGATATTTGATCTGATTTGAAAAAAATAAAATAGCAGTATATTTCTTAAATATTTTAAGAAATTAATACATACTTGGTATGATTTTTCAACTATTTTTTTATATTTAGAGTAATGAAAATTTTATTACTAGATTTTTGTCATTTTCTAAAAAGTAAGATTTTAGTATTATTTCTAAGCTTTGGGATTGCTCTTTTTGCTCAAAAAAACTTTCGATTGCCCACAGGAAAAAAAAGTGATAAGGTTAAATTTGAATTGGCAAATAATCTTATTGTTATTCCCGTCGTAGTAAATGGTGTCGAACTTTCCTTTATTTTAGATACAGGTGTTGGAGCAACAATTATTTTTAGTATAGATAATGAAAGCTCTTTAGAGCTTAAAAATGCTTCAAAAATCCTTCTTAGAGGATTAGGTAATAATGAGCCTGTAGAAGCTATAAAATCAATTAATAATGAAGTGAGGATAGGTGATGCGGTTAGCTCTAATCATAAAATTTACCTAGTTTTGGATGAATCAATTAATTTCTCTCCCCGAATGGGATTCCCTGTGCATGGGATTATAGGTCATGATTTTATTAAAAATTTTGTTTTAGATATCAATTATGTAAAACAGTACATAAAAATGCATAACCCAGAATCATATACCTATAAAAAGTGCAAAAAATGCTATCAAACCAAAATTGATTTTAGAGAAAAAAAGAAAAGACCTTTTATCACAGCTCAATACGAATCTGCTAATGGGTTGATTGATATTAATCTTTTATTAGATTCGGGTTCTGGCTCTTCTATATGGTTATTTGAGAATAAAAAAAAAGGAATATATGCTGGTGATAATTCCTTTAGAGATTTTTTAGGTAAAGGTTTTAGTGGGGATATATATGGTCAAAAAACTAAAATTAAAGAACTACATATTGGTGATTTCAAAATGAATAAGGTAACAGCTTCGTTTCCAGACTCTATATATATTCAAGGAATATCTTTAAATAATAGGCAAGGATCATTAGGAGGAAATATCTTAAAAAGGTTTAACCTTATTTTGGATTACACCCACAAGAAAATATCTTTTAAAAAGAATAGTTTTTTTAGTAAACCTTTTCATTATAACATGAGTGGACTTACGATCCAACATACTGGTTTTACAGCAGTAAAAAGTTATAAAGAAGAAGATAGAGTGTATTTAGGATTGAATAAATTAGTAAACCAAAAAACGATTGAGTTGACAAACAATTTTGTTCTTAAACCTAAATATGAAATTTTGGATGTTAGACCTAATTCACCTGCTGATCTTGTAGGTTTAAAAAAAGGGGATATTATTTTACAAGTAAATGGAAAAAAAGCATATCGATATAAACTCTCTGATCTGAATGATATATTTTATTCTGAAGAAGGAAGGAAAATCAGAATGAAAATAGAACGATTAGGAATAGAAATAAATTATGATTTCTCACTAAAAAAGGTAATTTAAAAAAAGGATGCGTTAACAACGCATCCTCTTTTTTAACCGATTGTACTCATGTTTTATTTATTCTTTTCTAAAACACTTTTATCAAGTACAGTTCCTTTAATTTTTATGGCCATCTTAGGAGTGTCTCCAGCATTAGACGACACCGTGATAGTTTTACGAATTGGTCCCACTCTTTTGGTATCATATTTAACTTCGATAATGCCAGATTCTCCAGGAGCAATTGGGTTTTCGGGCTTTTTAGGTATAGTACACCCGCAACTTGAATATACTTTGGAGATAACTAAAGGAGCATTTCCTGTATTTGTAAATTCAAATTGACGAACACCGTCACTACCTTTGGCGATTTCGCCATAATCAACAACTTCAGATTTAAATTTTATTTGCGCTTTATTCGTATCCTGTGCATATAAGGTTGTGCCAAGAAAACCAATAAATAAAATTAACATTATTTTTTTCATGATGTAGGTTTTTATTAAACGTAAAAGTACTTACTTTTTATTCAACTGCAAAATGATAACTAAAAGTAAGAGGTCAAAAGTTAGAGATTAAAAATTTTAATATACTTCCTGTAGGGTATAAGCTATTATATTTTAAGACTACATTATTTAATTTCATCACTCAGGTTTTTTTTAAAATTTCATATTTCTAACTTCATACTTCATACTTTAATAAGTACTTTTGCACTTCTAAACTCAAAAATTAGACCAAAGTATGTCTTTAGCAGGAAAATATGATGCAAAATCTATAGAAGAAAAGTGGTATGCCTACTGGATGAAAAATAATTATTTTCATTCAGAGGTTGATGAAAGAGAAGCATATACTATTGTTATTCCGCCGCCAAATGTTACTGGTGTTTTACATATGGGGCACATGCTTAATAATACAATTCAGGATGTATTAATTCGTAGAGCTCGTCTCAAAGGTTATAATGCTTGTTGGGTTCCAGGAACAGATCATGCATCGATTGCTACAGAAGCCAAGGTCGTTGCTAAACTAAAAGAAGAAGGGGTTGATAAAAACGATCTTACCAGAGAAGAGTTCTTAGAACATGCCTGGGAGTGGACTCATAAGCATGGGGGTATTATCCTAGAGCAGTTAAAAAAACTAGGAGCTTCTTGTGATTGGGAGCGTACTGCTTTTACAATGGATGATAACTTGTCGGCATCTGTAATTAAGGTCTTTGTAGATCTGTATAATAAAGGATTGATTTATCGTGGGTATAGAATGGTAAATTGGGATCCACAGGCTAAGACCACATTATCTGATGAAGAAGTAATCTATGAAGAAAAACAAGGGAGTTTATACTATCTGAATTATACAATAGAAGATACAGAAGATAAATTAACTATTGCAACCACCCGCCCAGAGACGATTATGGGGGATACGGCAATTTGTATTAATCCAAATGATGATCGATTTACACATCTTAAAGGTAAAAAAGCTATTGTACCTATCGCTAATCGTGTTATACCCATAATCGAAGATGAATATGTAGATATGGAGTTTGGTACTGGATGCCTTAAAGTAACACCTGCTCATGATCCTAACGATAAAATATTGGGAGATAAACATAACCTAGAAATAATAGATATCTTTAATGATGATGCTACCTTAAACTCTTATGGATTGCAGTATGAAGGAAAAGATCGTTTTGTGGTTCGTAAAGAGATTGTAAAAGAACTTG
Source organism: uncultured Flavobacteriaceae bacterium (assembly GCA_929200365.1). GTDB lineage: Bacteria > Bacteroidota > Bacteroidia > Flavobacteriales > Flavobacteriaceae > Aquimarina. The sequence goes on from CAKMZM010000235.1 coordinate 3,211, forward strand.
AGCGTATTGGAGCACTGGAAAAAACCGAAACACATCTCAACAAAGTAGGAACAAGTGAGCGTACCAAAGCGGTAATCGAACCAAAATTAAGTGATCAGTGGTTTTTAAAAATGGAAGATTTGGCTAAACCAGCTTTAGATGCTGTTTTGAGCAAAGAAGTAAATCTGGTTCCCGAAAAATTTATTAATACCTATCGCCATTGGATGGAAAATGTAAGAGATTGGAATATCTCACGCCAGTTATGGTGGGGACACCAGATTCCTGCATATTTTTACGGTAATGATAAAGAAGATTTTGTAGTAGCAGAAAGCAAAGAAGAAGCTTTGATTCTAGCCAAAGAAAAAACGAGTAATAATGCATTAACTTATGAAGACTTAACTCAAGACCCTGATGCTTTAGATACCTGGTTTTCATCCTGGTTATGGCCTATTAGTGTTTTTAATGGGGTTTTAGAACCAGATAATAAAGAAATTAACTATTATTATCCAACAAATGATCTGGTTACTGGACCAGATATCATATTCTTTTGGGTGGCAAGAATGATTGTTTCTGGATATCATTATCGGGGAGAAAAACCATTTTCTAATGTTTATTTTACTGGAATAGTACGAGATAAACAGAGACGTAAGATGTCTAAACAATTAGGCAATTCGCCAGATGCAGTAGGTTTAATTAATAAATTTGGAGCAGATGGAGTAAGAGTAGGTCTTTTATTAAGTGCCCCTGCAGGAAACGATCTTATGTTTGATGAAGACCTTTGTAAACAAGGTAGCGCCTTTGTAAATAAAATATTTAATGCATCCAGGCTTATTCTTGGCTGGGAGGTTGATACTGCTATAGACCAACCAAAATCTTCTGCTATAGCTATAACATGGTATACTTCAAAATTTCAGAAAGCACTCTTAGAACTCGAAGACAGTTATGTAAAATATCGTATTAGTGATGCTTTGATGACAACATATAAGTTGGTATGGGATGATTTCTGTAGTTGGTTGTTAGAGATAGTGAAACCTGCTTATGGGAGTCCCATTGATAGCAAGACTTATAAGGGAGTGATCAAAATTTTAGAAAACAACTTAAAAATATTACACCCTTTTGTTCCCTTTATTTCTGAAGAAATATGGCAACAGATCGCAGATAGAACACCAGAAGAAGCATTAATCATTGCCACTTGGCCAGAATCACAAGAGGTTAATGAAAATTTAATTACAGAATTCGAGATTGCAGCAGATGTAGTTTCTGGAATTAGAACTATACGAAAGGAGAAAAATATAGCGTTTAAGGAAACTATCGAATTATCTATATTGAATAGCGAAAATAATAGTGCTACTTTTGATACAGTAATTAGTAAACTAGGAAACCTATCGACATTAGATTATGTAGGTGCTAAAGTTGAAGGTGCACTATCTTTTAGAGTGAAATCTAATGAATATTTTATTCCAATTTCTGGGGCAATCAATGTAGAGGAAGAAATTAAAAAATTGACCAATGAACTATCGTATACAGAAGGTTTTTTGAAATCTGTTCAGAAAAAATTACAAAATGAGCGTTTTGTAAATAATGCACCAGATCAGGTCATAGCTAATGAAAAAAAGAAACAAGCTGATGCCGAAGCTAAAATTGCGACTATAAAATCAAGTTTAGAGAGTTTGAATAGTTAGTTAAGTAATTGATA
>CAKMZM010000236.1 GCA_929200365.1 uncultured Flavobacteriaceae bacterium
AATTACCACCGATGTAGATTGCGGTAGGAGAGGTTGCAATAGCTTCAACAAATCCGCTGGTTCCATCACCAAGTGTTCCCCAGTTTGAGCCGTTCCATGTTGCAATTCTATTGGCAGTATTTCCTCCTGCTTCATTAAAATTACCTCCTACATATATAGTACCATCACTACCTATTGCCAAAGATCGTATTTCGTTATTAGTTCCAGATTTTTGAGTAGTTGTATCTTGTAGAGCAGACCATTGATTGGCACTCCATTTAGCAATGTTTCTTACTATAGTTCCGTTAACCGTTTCAAAGACTCCACCAACATACACATTGTTATTGCAATCAATTTCTATAGCTGCAACAGGGCCATCAACTCCAGATCCTAATGCAGACCACTGTGTTCCGTCCCAAACAGCAATATGATTCGCATTAATTCCACCAATTTGGGTAAAAGACCCACCAGCATATACGTTTCCGTTCGAGGCAACTTTTAAAGCATTAATACTACCATTTGCTCCACTGCCCATGGCAGACCACTGTGTTCCGTTCCAAACAGCAATATTGTTAGCGTTTATATTTCCTGCTTCACTAAAGGTTCCACCATGATATACATTTCCATTAGCATCTGTTGCTACTGCTTCTACAATACCATTGGTTCCTTGATTTAATGCACTCCAAGACCCAATTCCATTTACTGTTGTACCAGTAGGAGGGGTGTTACCATCGATAAGTTTATGTATTTTTCCACTACTCCCATAACTACTGAAGTATAGTTCTCCTTCTGTATCTACACCAAAGGAAGAGATGTATAGTCCATTGGTTTTAAATAATAAAGTGCTGGTGGCATTTCCTGTAGATGGATTATAGTTTAGTGCCCATACTCTTCCACTGACATAATCTCCAAAAATATATTTTGAGTTGATATCAGGATTTAAACTAGTAATTTCAGAACCTCGATATATATAGCCTCCAGTGATAGAAACATCACCTTGATTTTGACTGTAATTAAAAACAGGGGATTCTACAGGTCCAGAAATGATCACATCATTGTTTGCGACTGAGTTTCCTTCGAATCTACTCCATCCATAATTTTTACCATTTTTAATGAGGTTAATCTCTTCATAAGCATTTTGCCCAACATCAGCTCCCCACATTCTTCCTGTAGGATTGTCGAAAGAAAATTTCCAGGTATTTCTAATTCCGTATGCATAAATTTCATCTAGTCCATCAACTTCTATAAATGGATTATCACTAGGAATTTCATAGTTTCCATTTGGCAAAGTAGGGTTACTTTCTACAGGATTATTTCCATCAAGATCAACATCGATACGGCAAATACTTCCGAATACAGTATTCTTATTTTGCCCGTTGCGTTTAGGATCATTCCCGCCACCACCATCTCCAAATGAAATATATAGATAAGAATCAGGACCGAATCCTATTTTACCTCCATTGTGGTTACTGTTATTTTGGTTTTTATCGAATTGAAAGAGAATAAATTCACTATTGGGGTCTGCAATATTGGGGTTGTCTGTTTTTACAGAGAAACGGGATAATACCATTCTGGTTGAGATACCAGAAACTGGACTATTTGTAGTATAATATACATAGAAATATCCATTAGTAGTATAGTCAGGGTGAAAAGCCAACCCTAGCAACCCTAATTCTTGCCCATTAGAGAATAGAACCCGATCTGTAATATTCAGAAATGTGTTTACCTGTGCTGAAGTTACATTTTCGTTTTTAGGAAATACTTTAATTTTTCCTTTTTGTTCTACAACAAACATTCGGTCTGTTCCATCATTTACACATTGAATCTCTAATGGAAATTCAAAATTTATATTAGGAAAAGCACTTTTGTAGGTGATTTGTCCTTGTGTATAATTACAAGTGAGTATTATAATAAATAAATAGGTTTTAAGTAAAGTTTTCATTGTTATTGATTTAAATTTTATGTTATGCGTAGTAATGAAAATACTTGTTTTTTATTTAAATAATTGGCAGGTCAAAAAGTTTAACATAAATTACAAAAAGTTAACTTTTGATTAGAGTGTGGATTTTACAATAGTTTATGTTAGTATATGATCAAAATTTAACTAATTGATTTTTAGTGAAATATATAACAAGGTATGAAGAAGACCAATGCTATCACTATTACTAAAAATAGCGAATTAGCTTCTGTTCTCCACACTTATTTTCAAAGAAAAATAAATTTAACTCGTATAAAACTCATCTCCTGTTTTGTGATAATCCTCTGTAAAGTGGACTGCCTTCTATTGGGTCAAAAAGGTCTTGCGTATAGGTATGGCAGCTAAAATTTTAACCATAATCGCTAAGTACATGACAAAAAATTAGGACAAACATTTAAATAATTGATTATTAAAATATTATTAAACTGTTGTTTTACAGACCTTACAGGTCTTAGAGACCTGTGAGGTCTTGATACTATATTGATATTATAATTTTTGATCAAGAATAATTATTTTTTGATTAACTACTTATGTTTTTCTCAAAAAAGAGAAATTTGTTGCCCTACCCCAAAGAGATAACGTTGAATATTATTATTTATATATGGTTTTTATTGATATTTTGCTACATTTAATGTAGCTTTGCTATCAAATATGTAGCAAAAATTATTATGGCAACACCAAAACCAGGAAAACCAGTTAGAGGATCAAAAACAGGGCAACCTATTATGGCTCTTTTTGATCTGTTAGGAAGAAGTTGGGCTATGGGAATAATATGGCATTTGTATAGAGGTCCAAGTACATTTAGGAAGTTACAAGAGTATTGCGAATCAATTTCTCCCACTACGTTAAATAAGAGATTAAAGGAGCTCACAGAATCTCATTTTATAGAACGTTCTATTGATGGGTATAAGTTAACCAGGCAAGGAAAAGAGTTATTCGAATTATTATCTCCTCTAGGTAAATGGGCAAAAAGTTGGGCAAATAACTATACCTCAAAATGAAAAAGCAATATTATAGTAATCCGTTTTTTGACAGAGATATTGAAAACAGAAGAGTTTCTTCAACAATTTCTGCAAATGATGTTTTGATTATTTCGTTTCAACATAAATTTTATTTCTTTCAAGAAAAGGAAAGAAAAAAGTTGGCCTTATTTCCGTTAGAACTCTTTAATCAGATTTCGATTAACAGTTCTTTTTTAGGAGTACAGAAAGATAAAAAAATATGGACAGCCGAGCTAACAGAAACTAATGTAAAAAGTGTTTCAGAAATTTTGAAAGGAGGTCGGTTTTATGATATTAGGGATTTGGCAGATCAATTGGCAAATGAACAGGCTGCGCTTTTGGCCTATGCTTTAGGGATTAATAAGTGGCATCAAATTACCAGATTTTGCGGAGTTTGTGGTACAGATACTAAAAGCTGGGAAAATGGCCATAGCCGAAAATGCAAAAAACCAGAATGCTCTAAGGTTTTCTATCCGCAAATCTCTCCGGCAATAATTGTTCTTATCGAATATCGACCTAAAAAAGGTAAACCACTATGTTTATTAAATAAGAGAAAAATTGACAGTGGCTATATGTGCTCTACATTTGCAGGTTTTGTCGAAATTGGTGAAAGCCTGGAAGATGCAGTAGCAAGAGAGATGAAAGAAGAAGTAAATGTAGATGTAATTAATTTGTGTTACGTTGATTCGCAACCTTGGTCATTTTCATCTTCTTTAATGATGGGGTTTGTTGCCGAGGTAGCACATACAATATTCGAGGTAGATGGCGAAGAAATTAAAGATGCAGCCTGGTTTTCGGCAAAAGAAATAGATCAACTTGTATTAAAAAACGAACTAATATTATCAAAACCAGATTCTATTGCCAGATTTTTAATAGAAACCTGGGTCGCCAATAATCTGAACTAAAACATTATGAAAAGAATTGATAAACCTATATCAGGAGAATTTCCTGCCTATTCCCATATTTATATGGATTTGTTGAAAGATGATGGCAAAATTTTGGATCATTTATGGACTAATTTTATCACTATCAAAAACTTCATATATAGTTTGCCAGAAGAAAAACTGTATCATCGATATGCTAGAAATAAGTGGACCATTAAAGAAATTCTAGTGTATATTATTGACGATGAACGCATTTTTTCGTATCGGGCATTGCGATATGCAAGAAATGACAAAACGCCTTTGCCTGGATTCGAAGAAAAGGATTATCCTATTTATTCTAAAGCCAATGATCGAAGTTTAGAAAGTATATTCGACGAATATGAAGTGGTAAGAAAATCAACTATAGCATTGTTTAACCATTTACCTGATGATAGTTTTATGAGAAGTGGTACTGTCGGAAATATCAATAAAAGAACCGTTAGAGGATTAGCATATCATATAGCAGGGCATGAGTTAAGACATTTTAATATTATAAAAGAACGGTACTTGGATATGAAACCGAGATAGTTTGGGTGTCAAAATAATAACTAATCCTACTTTGTCATCTAAGGGCGTTTCCCTATCGGGTCGGGCTTTTCGTTACAATTCCTCGCACCTCCTATCGTCGGGCTGTGGGATTTTCACTACAATCCCTAACGCATTTTTACCAATGCCATAGGTAAAGATGACAAAGTAGAACTAAAAACTAAAAATTACATTATGTTTATTATCAATTTTAATTTTATTAAACCAATAGAAGAAGTTAACCATTTTACTGAAGCTCATCGCAATTATATTTCAGAGCAATATAAAACGGGAAAATTTATAATCGGAGGATCCAAATCACCTAGAACTGGAGGAATTGTAATCGCAAATTGCGATTCAGAAGAAGAAATTCATGAAATATTAGATAAAGACCCGTTAATTCA
>CAKMZM010000237.1 GCA_929200365.1 uncultured Flavobacteriaceae bacterium
GCTACTAAGGATAACCTATTGATTTTCAAGGGGTTGTTTTGGTTTAAGAAACTCTGCTTATAAGGATTTTTCATTGGGTTTTGGCTTGGAGTACTGTTATAGAGTACTGAATTACTCATTTTTTTAATCTTAAACCTGTTTTATTATCCTTATAATACTTCAAATACATTATTCAATAAAGCTATTTTTTAATTGAGAGCTCCAAATGTTTACTGGTGTTTTCAGTGATTTTAATTTTAAGAAAATTCTGTTTTTAGAATTACAGGAAATTACGCTCTTCGGGGTGGAATACCTGAGAGAGCTGAAAACTATAAATTATGAACATTTTTTGAAGCATACCTCTGTGGTTTTCCGTAATGTAGATATTCATTAATTTTATTATCTATAAAACCAGAATATGCAGATCAAATTTTTTCAGGTGAGAAAAAGGTCGAGTATAGAAAAATTGCATTTAGGAATAGTTTGGTGGATACTGTTGTCGTATATTCTACTATGCCTGTAGGCAAGATTATAGGAGAGTTTACTATCAAAGATATACACAAGGATTCACCAGAGTTAATATGGAAACGCACTAAAAAGTATTCTGGCATAGATAGAGGATTTTTCAATGAATATTATAATGGTGGAGATTTAGCCGTTGCAATTGAGGTTGATACTCCTGTTTTGTACAAAGAACCTATAAACTCCAAAGATCAATTTGAGAATTTTACTGCTCCACAATCTTTCAGGTATATTTAACTATTACAATTAATTTTAAAAAGAGCAGTTCAACTTATATGAACTGCTCTTGTATTATATAATAACCATATATATTATCCATTACCCATACCACCAGAGAAATATCCATTTCCACCTTCTCTACCGATGATACCATTACCGCCTCCAGTAGAATCAATAATTCCGTTTCTTCCGCCATGGTCTAACATCGCAAATCCGTTACCACCACGATGATCATCAAAGAACCCATTTCCTTTTTCATTCTCAACTTGAACTGAAATACTGAAAGCAAAAATAGTCAGCACGAATAGTCCTTTAAATACGTTACTTGTTTTCATAATTGTGATTTTTAGTTTAAGGAGTTTGGGAGTGTTAATGAAGATTTTGATTTCGTTTTGTGATAATACAACGGGTAGTTTTTTAGAACCTTCGATTTGTGGCAGTGCAATATGCCTGTCTTTCATTCCCCTGAGCTTATAAAGGGCACGGAGTCCATAGACGGTATGCTTGAAAAAACTTTCGGAAGGGGTTTTGTGCTGGTTTTTACAATACTGTAGGTAGTCCAGTACCTGTTAGGTATCCAACTCACTGGGACAATCATCAAAATGTAGTGCCATATGAGCCAGGCAACGTCCATAGTTGATAATAGTACTTTGACTTTTTCCATTCAGATCATAATGGCGTTGTAATAAGTGATAGGATTCTTTAAAACCTGGAACAGCATCACAGGCACGATCAATTAAAGTGCTTTTTTTTAGTCATTTTATAATAGTTTTTAAATGAGATGATCAAGATATGAATATTAAAATTATATCTTTGAAATCTAAAAGCTACCCGAAGGGGTTAGTCCAACACGATATATGTTCAATTTGGAAAATAGTTTGTCTTCGCTATCGCTGCGCAAACGATTATAACCAATCAAAACATATATCTAACATTGTAGTACATACTGACCTGTCCTGAATAAAGGTCACATAAATTTAAACTATGTCATTAATTAACAATCAAATACTCTTTTTACTTTTTTTCTTCACTATTTTCAATGTTTCTGCTCAACAAGAAAAAATATATTACGGTTCACCTAGTACCCTTGGGGCAGAACTTCGTTTTAAAAAAGATAATACCTACAAAATTATAACAAATCATGGAAAACATGGTGAAATTGATACGGGTAGAGAAAGAGTTATTTACTTAGACGAAATAGGGTATGATGTTGAAGGTTTTAATATTACCGAAGACTATGCTGAGGTAATTGAAGACACTATTACCATTCATTTTTACAGGAGAGGTATAGATTCTGATTATGAGAAATATTTTATAGGCTTTAAACCTAAGGGATGCCAAAAATTCACCTACGTAAATTTAAGTTATGAAACTTTACTTTTTAATACTGAAAAGGTTGATCCACATGGCTTTACTGGCTTTCTTAGTTTTAAAATACCTAGAACATCAGAGATACAATTCATATTGGAAGAAGATGATGAAAACAATGAAAAGGAAAAAAAACATTTTATGAATCAATTTTCACTTTCTACAAACACTGCTAATGTTTATGTTGACTATCGAAAAATACGTGACAAGGATGATCCTTATAATTCAAAATTTGCGGTAGCTGAAATATATGGAAGTGGGAGAAAAATACTTGATATAGATAGCGAGGCATTTTCCTCTGTTCTTAAACCATCTACCTATGTGAAACGCACAAAAAGTGAATATTTTCCTAATTGGCAAATGCCAACTAAAGTAAAAAAAGAGGTTTATAAAAAATTTAATAATCTTAAATACACATATGAACCAGTAATAACCATAAGCCCTTCTCCGAGAAATGAGAACTATATAAAATATGACTTTTCAAGCTTAAGTGAAGCGATTATTGCTGTAAAAGCAAATAAATCTAAAGTGCTATTAGTATTTAATTCATTGCTTAACCACAATGATTATGCTTACTTCCATGATATTTTTGACAATATCTACAGTACACCTGAAAAGTCATACCTAAGTGATTACAATTTCGATAAATTTTTCCCCTATTACATAAAACCAGAAGATTTATCTGAACTTCAAAAATATAGACCTGAAAGTCATGAAGAGGTGTTCGCTCTAAACAGTGATTTAGATATTATTTATACAGAAAATATTACAACAGAGAAGTTTAATTACAAATATTCTGGTTTAGACAAAGATTTAGCACATAATATTTTAGCTATTAACGAATTAAACAAATTTAAACGAAATTTAAATGGTAAAAGAACCACTGCAAAAGACTTCTTAGATATAGGAAATCATAGAAATCACGATTTTATTGATTTAGCTATCACGAAAAGAAAAAAAACTGAAGATGAGATTATAATTGAATCTCAAATTATTATTCTAGGCGAAAGAAAGAAGACTTACCCAGGTTTTGAGAATAATGCTGAGTTCTTTTATCCAAAAATTAATTATCAAGAAATAAGACTAGAGCTAGATCGTATAGTAGAAAAGCATAAAGAAGATACCACCATAGACTTTGATTATGCTAAACTAGCATTTGATTTCATAACTGTTGAATCATTTTTTGATGAAATTTCTGGTGAAAAAGGAAATTATGCTCCAACCAAAATTTATTATGAATTTTGTTTATATCTCTCAAGATTCCCCGTAGAATCATCAAAGATTTACAACCAATTTTCTGAAAGATATAACGATGATCAATATAGAACTATAAGAGAAATATTAAAAAGCGGCCATGGAGAAGAGGATAAGTATCCAGAATTGGTAACAAGTATTTATGAAAATTTAGATAAAATTGAGTCTGAAAAGTACTATTCTCTATTCTTATATTATATCTATTTATATAATATAGATAAATTAAATTTTGAACAATTTGATACATTAATAAATAAAATAGCACCTCTAAATGATGATTTTAACCAACAAGTAGAATCATTTTATAGAGCTTGTAAATGTCCTTACATTGATGATATGAAATACCATTTAACTATTTTAGGTAATGCCATGGCTTGGGATGTAGTCACAAAAAATAATACGGATAAAAATTTACTACAGAAAGCCCTAAAATGGGCTAAGCTAACAAATGAATTATCACCAGAAAATCATTATTATTTAGATACATATGCTAATCTAGAATACTTCTTAGGCAATAAGGAAAGTGCTTTGAAATTAGAGTCTAAAGCAATACAACTAGCTACTGATAGTGAGTACAAAAACCTTAAAGGATACCAAGAAACTTTAGAAAAAATGAAACTAAATACATTAAAACACTAAATTAATACGTACTACAACACTTAGCGATCAAAATTAAGTGGGTTCAAGGAACCCCCACTAATTTTATCGTTTTGTTGCACTATACACTGGCTGCTATGCCGTACTATTAGCAAGCAATTTTCTTACTGTGTATTTTCAATACTTTTGGGTTGGGTTATATTACGTATCCAGAAAGCTTTTTGTGATATCGATTAGCTGTTTTTTTACCAGATTTGATCATTTTTAATTGTATTATCATTATGATCGTAGTATAATTTCATTTTTGTATTGATTTGTTAGCATAAGGACAATACGTACCCTGCTGGCATCATGCAAGTTTTTAAAAATTGGGTACTCGTATTGTTTTGTTGATCATACAGATAGGTCTTGGTGACCCCCGTGGCCTTTGGAGCTCTAACTTGTAATGCTTGTCTGATACGCTGCAAGTCTCCCTTTTTACTTCTGGTGGATAAAAGCCCGTGACTCTGATCTTGGTAAACCTTTTAGGAACTCACCATTCACTACCAATGTCGTTTAGTTAAGGATTTTGATACAATAGTGACTTAGAAATTCAATTAGCAACTGAAAAAGACACTATTGCTATTACAAAAGCAACCATAAAGTTTTATGAAACCTCTGATTAAATAAAGAACTAATGTAACACACTAAGCGATCAAAATTAAGAGGGTTCTAGGGATTCCACTAATTTTATCGTTTTGTTGCACTATACACCGGCTGCTATGCCGTCATGATTTTCAGGAAGCAAGGAGTTTAAACATGCTCTAAGGCATGGTTTGCCCTGTATGCCTGTTAGCAATTTTTTTTAAACATTTCTAAT
>CAKMZM010000238.1 GCA_929200365.1 uncultured Flavobacteriaceae bacterium
ATAATATTAATACAAAATTATAGAAAAATATAAGTAATTGGTTGTGGTTAAAAGTATTTGATTATTAGTGTGTTATTCTCTAACTACTTTGTCAATACCATTTATTTTTGAAAGGTTTTTCATAACCGTTTTTAAGGTATTCTTATTTTTGACACCTACCGTTATTTTACCAGTAAAAACACCATCATTAGTATCAAAATTCATATTATATATGGCGAGATTCATATTGGTTGAGATAATTTGAGTTACTTCATTTACTACTCCTATATTATCAATACCATTAAGTCGTATTACTGCCTTAAATTCTTCCTGACTAGAGTCGATCCACTTTGCCAGAATAATACGATAGGCATAGTTGCTTTGTAATTGTAACGAATTTGGACAATTATTTTTATGTACTTTTATGCCTTCATTAACTGTTATAAAACCAAAAACATCATCTCCAGGAATTGGATTACAGCAATTAGATAATTTATATTCTAGTTTTTCTGAATCTTTTCCAAAAACAAGCAGATCAAACTTAGATGTAATTTCATCCTTATTCACATCTTTAATATTGCCTCTTCGAATTCTATTCTTAATAAAATTCATAAAGACATTACTTCGGGTAGTGGCAAACTCTTTAATTTTTTGATTATCAATAGTTCCTATACCTACCCTATAAAACAGGTCTAAGCTTGTTTTGAGTTTAAAATAAAGAACCAGTTCATTCACCACTTTTTCACTCATTGTTATTTTTTGAGAGCGAAGTTTACGTTTCAAAACAACTTTTCCGTCTTCAGCAATTTGTTTTTTTTCGTCCCGTAAAGCAGATTTAATTTTGGATCTTGCTCTTGCTGTAGTAGCATAATCTAGCCAGCTAGAAGATGGTTTTGATTTGGTTGAAGTAATTATCTCTATCTGATCACCACTTTTGAGTTCATGGCTTAGAGGTACTAATTTACCATTTACTCTTGTTCCTCTTGTTCTTAATCCAACTTCAGTATGTACGCTAAAACCAAAATCAAGTGCAGTTGCACCTTTTGGTAATGATTTTAGGTCTCCTTCTGGGGTAAAGACAAATATTTCTTTTGCATAAAGGTTTAGTTTAAACTCTTCTACAAAATCTACAGCATTTGTTTCAGAATTTTCTAGTGCTTCCTGTAATCGATTAAGCCACCCATCTAGTCCTTGATCCTGTTTTTCTTCAGTATTTTTATACTTGTAATGTGCAGCGTATCCTTTTTCTGCAATCTCATGCATGCGCTCACTACGAATTTGTACTTCTACCCATTTACTGTCGGGACCAATAACAGTTATATGTAAGGCTTCATAACCAGTAGATTTTGGTTGAGAAATCCAGTCTCTTAAACGAATGGGATTTGGTCTGTAGTAATCAGTTACTACAGTATATATTTTCCAGGCAATAAATTTTTCATTTTCGATATTATCAGACTTGTATATTATTCGTATTGCAAATTTGTCATACACTTCGTCGAATGATATGTTTTGTTTCACCATTTTTCTTCGAATTGAAAAAATGGATTTTGGTCTTCCTTTTATTTCATAATTTAACCCTTCTTTATCAAGACCTTCTCTAATTTGATCAGAGAATTTTTTGATATACTCATCTTGTTCCTCCTTACTCTCTTTAATTTTTTCCAGAATATCTTTATACACCTCTGGTTCAGTATATTTCAACCCCAAATCTTCTAATTCTGTTTTAATATTGTATAAACCGATTCGATGAGCTAAAGGAGCATATATATATAAAGTTTCAGATGCAATTTTTACTTGCTTATCTGGTCTCATAGCATCCATCGTTTGCATATTATGTAAACGATCGGCAATTTTAATAATAATAACCCTTACGTCATCATTAAGAGTAAGAAGCATTTTTCTGAAATTCTCTGCTTGTAAAGAAATGTCTCTATCCTTTTTTAAAGAAGAAATTTTGGTAAGTCCATCTACAATACGAGCTACTGTTTCGCCAAACATTTGCTCAATATCTACCAAAGTATATTCTGTATCTTCTACAACATCATGAAGTAATGCAGCTGCAATTGATGTAGCATCCAATCCAATTTCGCTAGCTACAATTTTTGCTACTGCTATGGGGTGAAAAATATATGCCTCACCACTTTTACGACGTTGATCTTTATGTGCATCAACAGCAATATCAAATGCTTGTCGTATAAGTGCTTTATCTTTTTTGGTAAGATTTCTGTAGCTAATACGAAGCAATTCTTTGTATTGCTTAGCAATCTGTTTATTTTCTTTCTCTATAGCAGCTTCAGTCATAACATAAAGTTTTTTAATAAAGCCCTATTAAGTACAGTGTGTGATATCTCTTAATAATATTAACCGACAAAATTATATCTTAAGATTAATGATTGAATTATTTTTTGTCATTAATAATTAAAAGTACAATTAAGAAATGTAACCACCAAGTCTTGAGTAAGGGATTATTCTCTAAGATTTTTAATTCTTTGCAAAAGAGTAGGATGCGAGTAATGAATAAATACCATAGCAGGGTGTGGAGTTAGGTTACTAAGGTTATTTTTTGAAAGTTTTTTTAAACTATTAATTAAGGCTTCATGGTCATAAGTACCCTTTGCATAGTTATCTGCTTGATACTCAAAAGCCCTAGATACTATATTCATGATTAGTCCAGTTATTTCTGAAATCGGACTGTATAAAATTCCAAAAGCTATAAGTCCAATATGAAACGAAGGAGTTGCTACTCCAAGCGCTTCAGATAGAAGTGGATTTGCAACAAAAAGAGATAAAAACCATAATGTTAAACCAGTAAGAGCAATTGATAAAAACAGGTTAACAATGACATGTCTTTTTTTATAATGGCCAACTTCATGTGCCAATACTGCTACAATCTCTTCATTGTCTAGATCGTTAATTAATGTATCATAAAGAGTAATCCTTTTTTCACTACCAAAACCAGAGAAGTAAGCATTTGCCTTAGTACTTCTTTTAGAACCATCAATAACAAAAATATCTTTTAACTGAAAACCAACTTTTTTAGAGTATGCTTCAATAGTATTTCTAAGCTCTCCAGATTCTAAAGGAGTTTGTTTATTAAAAATCGGAACAATTAGTTTTGCATAAAACATATTCATTGCTATAGTAAATATAGAGACTAGTGCCCAGGCATACATCCAAAAAGAATTATTAGTAATTTGATAAAACCATATAATCAAAGCCAAAAGTCCCCCTCCTATAATCATCATCATTATGATATTCTTTATTTTATCAATGAAAAAGGTTTTTATAGAGGTTTTATTGAAACCAAACTTTTCTTCAATAACAAAAATTTTGTAATAAGTAGATGGGGTAGAGAGGATGTCGCTACCAATCATTATAATTCCAAAAAAAATAAGGGCAATTACAATTGGATTGTTAGAAATACTCCTTGATATATTATCAACTATGGCAAACCCATCTATAAAGAAAAATACAAGCATTATACATAGTGAAATAGAAGAAGAAACTAATTTGAATTTAAAATTACTTCTTTTATAGGTTATGGATTTTTGATATTCTTCTTTAGGGTAAACATCTTTTAGCTCTTCTGGAATCTGATTATTATAATGTCTGGCATTAAGAATGTCTAATAAAGAATCTATTAAGAATACAATAATGATAATAGCTATTAATAAGTAGAAAAGAAAGTCTGGGGTCATTGGTTTACAACAATTAGTAGTTTAAAAGATTTGGGATATGATAGGAAGCGGTAAGTTAATGATTTTTAATTGATTTTTAGTGCTAATATCAATCTTTTAATCTAGAAATCCTCGTTGACGTTTTGCTTCAAAAATAAGAATGCCAGCAGCGACCGAAACATTCATTGAGTCTATTATACCACTCATAGGTATTTTAATATTTTGAGTTGCACTTTCTAAAAAAGCTTCACTTAACCCTGTGGCTTCTGTGCCAACCACTATAGCTGTAGGTTTAACATAATCTTGAGTATAATAGTGTATAGATTCTTGTAATGCGGCGCCATAAATGTTAATCTTATGTTTTTTTAAGAAGTTTATAATATCCTGAGAAGATCCAGTTACTATTTTGTTAGTAAATATGCACCCAATACTCGATCGTATAATATTGGGATTATATATATCTGTTTTCGGGTTAGCAATAAATACAGCATCTACCTGTGCCGCATCGGCAGTACGCAATAACGCCCCAATATTACCAGGTTTTTCTGGTGCTTCGGCTACGAGAATGAGAGGGTTTTTTGATGATAATTTGAAATTCTCTATATCAATATCTTTCGAAATCATAAGAGCTATAACTCCTTCGGTAGTAGTTCTGTAGGCTAGTTTTTGATAGATTTCTATAGTGATCTCAAATAGCTCAATTGTATGTCGAAAAGATGTAATTAGTACTGAAATTTCTTTATGAGAAATGATAGAAGGACAATAATAAAGTTGAGTAATTGTATACCCCCCTTGTATGGCTAAAGTAATTTCACGTTTGCCTTCAATAATAAAACGTTTTTCTCTTTTACGAACTCTTGATTTTTCTTTAAGTTGATTAAGGAATTTTATTTTATCATTCTGAAAACTTTTTATCTGATTTTGCATAATCACAAAGATAATAATCACGAAGAAAAAAATGTTTTCTTTTCTATGTATTTAAGAAGGGAAATCTCATATATATTGATTTCTTTGATGATTTCAGAGTATGATTGATTTAGTAGCACAAAATATTCTTTAAGTAGGCTAAGTCTTGATTTATTTTTTGATAAATGTTCGATTTTTTCTAGTATAGAAGTTT
>CAKMZM010000239.1 GCA_929200365.1 uncultured Flavobacteriaceae bacterium
AATTGAAATAAATATAAGAAAAAAATAAAGAAAAGTCGAATGACAATTTATTTAGACGTAAATATGATCAATTTATGTAGAGAGAGTTCTCCGTTAATTTCTAACAAAATGTATTTATGTTTTAAATCTGTCATAGAAGATTTCATAGCCGATATAGTGAGTTAATAATACAAGTATTGTAATAGACTAGTTGGTAACCTTATGACTAATTTTATTAATGCTTTTTCGTATTAAGTTTTCTTAGTTCTAACTATCTTTTAAGAGCAATGTCATTAAGGGGTTAACTGTCTAACTTTTTAGTACATGACAAAAATTAACTGTGAATAGTAATACGCCTAATAATTTTATGGTTTATCAAGACCTCACAGGTCTCTATGGCCTGTAAGGTCTGTAAAACAACAATTCTATAATGTTTTAATAATAAATTGATTAGATGTTCGTCCTAATTTTTTGTTATGTACTTAGGTTTAACTTATAAAATGAAAATATAAATTTACTTGATTTTAAAACATGTATCCTATTATTGAATCAATACCTTACACTTTAGCTTAATGATGTTTCGGTTTGCCCTGAGGTAGTTTATTCATTAATCGAATAGCTTTTTAGATTTCTTTGTGTTATAAACCCTAATTTTGAGTAGATGCGCTCACCTGATTCTGAGGCTACTAATACCACCTGTTTACTTTTGTTTTCAAATGATTCAAACAATAATTTATTGGTCATGATTTTACCCAAACCGAGTCCTCTATATTTTGGCATAGTTCCAATCATATGTAATCCTGAAATTTCATTTTTATCTAACAATACCATTCCACAACTTGCATAATCGTTGTTATACTTTCCTATAAATAGTTTCAATTTAGAAGAATTGGTTAAAGGAATAATAGTAGATGAAAGTACTTCATAGCCAAAAGAAATTGAGGCTATTTTGGCAAATTGAATAGCCTTTACTTCATTATCAATTTTTTCAATAGAAGTAAAATTATTAATGGGTTTATCTTTTTCCAGTAGGTTTAAATACATACCTTTAACGATAGATTTCAATATGAATTTACATTCCAATAATTGTGTTTCTAATGCTTCGTTTTCAAGAATGGAAATAGAATTTGGAATACTTCCATTTTCTATATTATGATACAATTCTTTAAAATTTGTTTCTGATTCTTTTAATTCAAAAACCTTACTTGGCCAAGAATGATTTTTTGGTTTTACATGACTGTATTGTTCTGTACTATACAGAAATTGACCATTAGTACCAATGTGTTTCCATAGCTCAAATAGGTTGTTGATTATATTGTTTTTCATTTTTATGTATTCGATTAACAAAGTTAAATATTAGTATTGAAACTGTCCCGACAGCAAAAAAACCTACAGCAATTGGTACTGTTGAGTTATTATAAAAACTTCCAATAAAAATGGATAGGGGAACAGAGACTAGAGTAGATACTGTACCTACTATAGATGCACCTAATCCTGCAATATGACCCAAGGGTTGCATAGCCAAAGCACTTAAATTACCTATTAATAGTCCATAATTGAACAGTTGAACAAACATGAAAACTACAAATACCCAAAGTAGAGGAGTGATAAAATAATTAGTAATCAAAAAGGGGATTACAATACATATACTATTAACAATAGCTGCTTTAGTTAGTCTTTTCATTCCTAGTTGGTTAACTAATTTTCCATTAATGAATGAAGCCAAACCGATACTTAGAGCCAAAAATGCAAAGTAATAAGGATATTGCTCTTCTAAATGATATTGGAACTCGAAAATAGCTTGTGATAGATTTAGATAAGTAATGAATACACCAGAATAAAGCCCAAGAATAAGAATATAACTCAATGAATTTTTTTTAAAGACTTCATTTGTAGACTTCATTAGATGTTTTAGTACAATTTTTTTTTGTTTTTCTTTTACTAAAGTTTCAGGCATTCTGTATTTGAATAATAGAAATATAAAGACTCCAAAAATGATATAAATGACAAATAAGGTTCTCCAATCTGAAATCATTATTATTGATTTTCCTAAGATGGGTGATACAGTAGGGGTAAGTACATAAATGACCATTATAAAAGACATTACTTTTGCCATTTGGCTTCCTTCAAATTTATCTCTAACAATTGCTATACTTATTGCTCTAGGTGCTCCTAATCCAAGTCCTTGGATAATTTGCCCTATCAACAAAGTAATTAAATTGCTTGATTTATAAGAAATAATACATCCAAAAATAAATAGAACTAAGCCACTATAAATTGTGGGTTTTCGCCCAATACTATCAGATAATACACCATAGAATAATTGACTAATTCCCAAGCCTAAATAAAGCAAAGAGATACTTAAATGTATTTGGTTTTTGTTTTTCAGCTGAAAATCAGTTGTGATATTTTGAAAAGCTGGCAATAGCATATTAATGGTAACTGATACCAATGCCATTAATAATGCTACGCACGCCATAAATTCAATAAAACCTATTTTCTTTTTATCTTTCATAAAACAAAAGTGAGGATAGGTTAAACCAATTGCCTTAATCTGGATTAAGAAATCATTTTTTTGACAATTGTTTTCGGACTTTGCTTAAATGTTCAGGGCTAAGATTTAGATATGAAGCAATTATATATTGCGGGACGCGAGATTCAATATGACCATATTTATTTCTAAATTCCAAATAACGCTCTATAGCAGTATTGTTAAGTTGATGAAGCGTTCTGTTGTGCAATCTGATGTAAGATTGCTCTAGTTTTAAACGGAAAAAACTTTCCATCGTAGGAATTTCTTTAAAAAGATTTTCTAAATGATTCCTATGTATCTGAAGTATGGTTGTTGGTTCCAATACCTCTATATGGTTTTTACTGGGGGTTTGAGTAATATAGCTATAAAGGTCATTTATCCACATATTTTCAATTCCTAACTGTATTGTTATGTCTTTTGCTTGTTTATCGATTGTATAAACTCTAATAAGTCCCTCTTGAATAAACTGCATCTGATTGGATATCCTTCCAATCGAAGGAATGATATCTGACTTGTTGAAAGTTTTAGAATGAAATTGAGCCAGTATTTTTTCTAAATCAACATCATTTACCTCAATAGTTGTTTTTATTTCTGTTTTGAGGTTTTTCATTTTAATGTACTATAACTCTTGCTATATAATTATGTAGCTATCCTGATAAGATAGCTATGCACTATACAAATTGTGTGCGTTCAGTATGAACATTTTTTGGCTATCGAAGATAATCAATTCATCTATAGGGTGCAAGCCTCTTATGCAAAAGGGTATGGTATGTCAAATCTCGAATAATAACATTCCAAACTCTGCTAATTCAGTATTTAGAATAGACTCTACATCAAAACTATTTATAGCAGCATGCATAATTTGGGTTTAACATCAAATCAATTATAATTTACTAAAAAAAACTCACTTTCTTGAAGTGATTTTTTTGTATTTTTGACCATGCAAAAACATTTTTTTTCGTTTATCGCCAAACTTAATAAAGTAATTCTACCTAGTTTTACCAAAAAACGCTTAGATCTTGCCAAAGCATCCAAATTACAACTTCTCATATTTGGATGGCGACTATATGTTACCAAAAAAGCTTTGGGCTAATATTACAGTCTTATCCATAAAAAAATACTTCTTTTTGCAACACTAGCAACTCTTTTTCGTAATTAAAGAAAAAGTAACATTATCTATAAATAACCAAAAATATGTAGTATGAAAAAATGGATCATTATAGGGATGAGCATGCTAGGTATGCTCTTCTTAACCGCATTTACAACAAACTCTGGTAGAAGTTTAATAATTGGTAATATTCAACCTAACGAAATAACTGCGGTAATAAACAAAGATACCTCAGAAAAAGAGTTAGAGGATTTAAAAGCATTCTTTTTAGAAAATGGTATTGAATTGCTCATCAAAAAAATAGAATTCAATGATAAAAAAGAGATTACCAGTCTAAGTATTGTTCTTAAAAAAGGAAATTCGAAAAGTCAATACTCTTCTTCTTCTAAAACTCCTATTTCTAAAATAGAGCTGGGTTACAAAGATGGTAATTTATATATCTCAAACTCTGGTATGTTTGATATTGCTGCCTGGAAAAATCAATCAGGATTTAGTTACCCTCATGTTGACATGGATAGCATTATGAAAAAGCATAATTTTGTTTTCGATTTTGATGAAGAGAATGATTCTTTATTTTTTAAAGGTCATTTTGATGCACAAAAGCTAAAAGATCAGATCATGAAATCTTTCACTTTTGAAGAAGACGAAGACGGAAACTTCTTTTTTAACGGTCATCAAATGCCATATTTTCAAAATTTTAAATCCAAAAAATTTAATTTTGTAGATAATTCTGATATCGAAAAGCTAATCATCATAGATGGTATAGAAGCAGATTTTAA
Source organism: uncultured Flavobacteriaceae bacterium (assembly GCA_929200365.1). Taxonomy (GTDB): domain Bacteria; phylum Bacteroidota; class Bacteroidia; order Flavobacteriales; family Flavobacteriaceae; genus Aquimarina. The sequence goes on from CAKMZM010000239.1 coordinate 4,400, forward strand.
TACCTTGGATACTCTTGCAAAATCAGATAAATTAGCAGAAGTAGATTTTCTTAAACCAGAAACAGCCATTAGTATTTACGGTGACAAAGCCAAAGATGGTGCTATAATAGCAATTACCAAAAAATAAATTTTCTGCAAAAAAAATAATATAAACTTTCAGAAAAATGAAAACTTATATTGAATTGATTTAACTTTTTTTACTTAAATCAAAAAAAATTAAACTACTTCATTATCAGTGCTTTAAAAGGGTTCTAGCAGAAGAACAAGTTTATGTCATTATTTTGGTTGTAAATCAATACTTATTTTAAAGATT
>CAKMZM010000240.1 GCA_929200365.1 uncultured Flavobacteriaceae bacterium
CATCTCTTTTTACAATCCATTCGACGATAGAAAACCTCTACTGATCGAATAACACCAATATAAGGGATTGATATAGGTTAATTTTAATCATCTGAAAAAACCTAAACCCATATCAACATGAAAAAAACAACTACCTTTATAGTCTTATTAATAACATTATCAATACAAGCACAACAATCTTTTGATTGCAATGAAGGTAATTTTTATCAGGTAATCTCTGGGTCATTAAAAGCATACGACCCAATCACCGGTTCATATTCTGAGGCACTACACACCTATTCTTCTACTTATAATGCAGGAGGATATAATGCAGTAGACAATTTTTTATATGCTATTAAAAAAGGAGATAAGCACCTGCTTAGAATTGCCAAAGATATGGTAATCGATCTTGGAGCTGTTGCCCCTGCTGGGACTACAGTTTTTGGTGGTGGATATGCAGCAGATGTAGATGCAGACGGAAATCTTTGGGTATATCAAAACAATACTAAAAAAACATTTCATAAAATAACAAACTTAAAAGATTATAACGGATCTTCTTCTCCTGTTTTTGAAGTTGTAGAAGCCGATCAAACTTCGCCTAGTACCTGTGCAGATATTGCTTATATAAATGGTGCATTTTATGGAGGTAGCAGAGGTAAACTATACAAATGGGATCTGTCTTCGGGAACTCCTATGTTTTCGCAAAAAACAGTAACCAATCTACCTACCAGTACTTTTGGGGCAGCATATACAGACGCCAATAATCGTCTGTATTTATCTGATAATAGTGGCGGGTTATACCTCATCAATGATTACGAAAGTGCTACCCCAACAGCCACATTGCTTAATCTTACCGAAACCACAAACTCTAATGATGGATTTAAATGTGCCAACGGTATTTCTCCGCTGGATAAAGATCAGGATGGTACTTTAGATTCTATAGATGCCGATAGTGATGGTGATGGTATAACAAATACTACAGAATGTAACGGTATAAATCCTTATGGAGATAGTGATGGTGATGATTTGTACAATTACCTAGATAATGATATTAGTGGTAACGGAGACAATGTAGTACAAGATGCTTTTGATAGAGATAGTGATGGTAATCCCGATTTTCTGGATATCGATTCTGATAACGATGGCATCTATGATATTGTAGAAGCAGGCCAAGGCGATAAAGACACCAATAATGATGGGGTTTATAATACTGCAGATAGCAATTTTATGGATACTGATCTGGATGGATTAGCTGATGCTTTTGATCCCGATCAAGGTAATACCCTTATCCTTATAGATACTGATAATGATAGCATCTATGATTGCTACGATATTGATTCTGATAATGATGGGATTGTAGATATTATTGAAGGACAAAATAGTGCTACCTATCAGGGATTATCTAACATTGATGAAGATAACGATGGTATAGATGATGCCTTTGATCCCGATTATGCAGGAACCATCAATGGGCTTGTAGACACAGATAATGATGGAATTTATGACCATCTAGATACTGATTCTGATAATAATGGTGTATCTGATAGTACAGAAGCATATGATAGTGATAGTGATGGCATTGCAGAAACTACACTATCTGGAGTTGATGATGATGAGGACGGATTAGATGATAGTTTTGATTTAAGAAAAACCAGTTTTGATCCCGAAAACGGAGGGCAAACCCCAGCTAGTTTTCCTATCCCCGAAATATGTGACCGATACAACTATCTGGGTGATTTTTCTTCTAACGGAAAACCACTGTACCTAGATGGGCAGGATACAGTTACACAAGAAACTATCGATTTGGTAAATAATGCACTACCAGAAGGGTATCCAGTACCAGATTTTAACCCACATTACATTTCTTCGGGTTATGATACAGATATCAAAGTACAGCAGCAAGCTGATATATGGGTAACATTTGTAGGAGAAGGAGCAGGATATAAAAACACACTGGGATTCTATACCTATGATATAAATAACCCATCACCTTCAATGCCAGTACCAGAAGATATTACCATCATTTTTCCTAATGTATCGGCTGTAGGAAGCGGTGGCGAATTAGAAATAGGTGATAAAGTAAAAATAGGAAGTTTCCCTCCCAATACAGGAATAGGATGGGTATTGCTTGCCGATGCATGGGCAGACGGTTGTGTAGGAACAGGGCACTGGCAGGTACACTCTAATCCCGATTACAACCCAGAAACAGACCCATCACTACGATATCATAATGTATTATTATCTGATCCCGATAATGAAAGAGTAATATTAGGCTTTGAAGATATTAGAAGAGATTACGCCTCTTGTGATCAGGATTTTAATGATGCCCTGTTCTATATCACGGCAAGCCCCTATACAGCTATCGCAACAGATAATCATGTAGATATAGATACTGCTACCGATGTTACTTCTGCCAATGATGGAGGTTTAGAAAGTAACGGGGATCTTGCAAGCCTAATCGCCAAACGTAACTTTAACAGAACAAAAACAAATACTGTATTCAATACCAAAAAGAGTCAAAAAAGATTTCAACCTGGTATGAAATCATACAAATCTAGTAATGGAGAAGATTTAAGTGTTTATTTTCCTAAAACAGGAATATTTGGCACAGAGTCTACCTATGTATCCAGCCCAGAAGATCTATTGGGTATCACCAATGCCAAAGCTGTATTCTCTATAGATTACTATAAAGAAAATGAAAGAGTGGCAGCAGCACTGGCAACATCGACCAAAGGTTCTGTTTATGATCACTCAAAAACAATCTGTGATCGATTAAATGGCTCTAAGCTATTAGATGTACGAACCGTAAACATTAAAAATCACACCATTGTAAGTACCAGAATAGAAAGAGCTACAGGGCAAATTGAATATGCGCTAACCTTCTCGGTTAAGAAAGGTGAATCTGAAAATGAAATCTATAGTTTATGGAATATCGGTAATTATCCCGATGGAGATTATTTAAATTTTCAGGTATGGGGCGGATCAGTATCACAAGTAGCCAATATTGCCAATCATATCTTAGATACATTTACAACCAATAAACCCATGCGCAGTCATAAAGTAAGCCATAGAGTACCCACAATATTTGTAGAAAAAGGATCATATACAGATGGAAAACTAACCCTAAATATCATCAATAAATTAGGTAAACATCACATGATATTTAATGGCAACATTAGAAAAACCGAACAATCAAAAGAACACAATATGGTAGAAACAGTAGCATTATCAGGAGCATACCAGGAGCAAATTACCATAGAAACAGGATATCTATTTGATATCGGGTTCTCTATCCTAGGAGAAAACGCTACCCAATTAGATGCACTATACCTGGCAGATGGTCCCTGGGGTATCGATTACCAAAAAGAAGCTGTAGTAATCGAAAATTTTGAAATAACAAAACATGATGTAGCTGCACAAAAAAACGAATATGCCATAGAACGGGATGCATTAGTATATGGCCAGGTAAAAGAAACCTTAAATCTTTTCAGAAATGTCCTGGCAGGCGAACTTACACTAGCCGTTGCTGATTATGATGCCCTACAGTTCGAAATGTATAACAATAAAGATATCGAGGTAATATTAGTAACCGAAGACCTTACAGACTGGAGTAACAGACTTAGATATAGAATTCCTGCCACCGATAAAAAAACAACACGTACCATTTCATTTGCTGATTTTACAAATGGTAATAAAGAAAACGAAACTATCAAAAAAGTAAGAAGCATTGTGTTTTCTGTACAAGGAGATTACCAAAACTTTACTCCCTTTCATATAGAAGTATCAGATCTAGCATTTGCCAATACAACAATCATAGATCCAGAAACGCCCGTAGATGAGGAAGAAGATAATGATGATCCCAACGTAGATGTTGATATAGATATAAATGTTGATGGTAGTGGTGATACCGATGATGACCAAATTGCACAAGTAGAAGCAGATGAACAAATCACAGTCACTACACTATATAATTACCCTAATCCTTTTAGAAACAAAACGACAATTAAAGTACCAGGAACACATAAGGCATTAGAGATGGTTGTTATCGATATAATAGGAAGAACAGTGCAACAAGAACGCGTAGTTTTACATAATAACAGTATAACTTTTGAAACAAAAAACCTTATCCCTGGTGTATACTATTACACTTTAAGAGGTGATAACAAACAAAAATATAAAGGCAGTTTTTTAATTAGACAATAAAGTATGCCATTTAGCACTTGAGTTTGTATTAAAGAAAAATAAAGCATAACCATAGTAGCTACAGTTAATTTTTTATGCTGAATCATAAAGCAAAAAGAGGTGTTTTAATTGGGTTAATTTAAGTGATAAAATATTATTAGGTTAAGTTCTGGATTTGGGTAATAGCGAGGATAATGTCATGGTTGTCCTCGCTATTTTAACACCAAATGAATTACAAAATACGATATAACAGAGGTAGTTGTTTTCTTTTCTTATGAAACTGTAAAACTCTTTCATAGCCTTAGTTACAGAAGTTTTTTATACTGAAACAAGAGAAGGAATGAACACGTATATTTATTGTGTTTTATAGATGATTTGGTATAATATCGTTAGAAAACATACAGCTTAACTGAGATTGCCTAAAAAGTCCCTGAGCGATGAGATTACCAGTCTAATCCTATCGGAGAAATATTGAAAATCAAATGATCAAAGACTTCTAT
>CAKMZM010000241.1 GCA_929200365.1 uncultured Flavobacteriaceae bacterium
ATTTAAGGTGAATAATGTTGTTCTCTAAATGATTTTGGAGAAATAGATACATATTTCTTAAAAAACTTCCTAGAAATAGGGAGAATCTTCAAAGTGTAACTCAAAAGCAATCTCAGATATACTTTGTTTACCATTCCTTACAAAATAGCTATGTACAGCGCTGTAGACAAAATCTTTAAGAGATGTAAGATTCCTCTTTTTTTTTAAATTTCTTCTCCTTTCTTTTTCTTCTTCTTCTATTTTTTCTTTTAATGAATTTAATTCCTAATCCAGTTGCCGAAAAACTAAGTACTGTACCTCCTGTTAATAAAATAAAAAGAACGATATCCCATAAAGGTCTGTTCCAAGCCAGAAATGAGAAATCTAAACTATGTAAACCGTGATAAATCCAACGTTGAATTTTGTTTTTTGTAGCACATTTATATACTACTTGAGTTGTTTTTGGATTAATATAATAGGTTATATCTTTAATGGTTTTAATTCTAATTATGGGTAAATCTTTATCATTATGCCGACTATAATAATAATTGTCATACTCTTTTAAGAGAATACTTTCTTTTACTTCATTTTCGGGAGAAAAAGAATGTACAACTTTTTGATAGTTATCTATGCTTAAAGAAGGGTTAGTACTATATAAACTATATAAAGAACTTGTGTTTTGAAAAAAAACTTGGGCATAAACATTATTTTGAAAAAAATTAAAACTTACTTCTTTAAATTTCTTTTCTTTTAACTGATTTAGAAAACTACTCCAACTATCCTCATCATAGTAATTTATAGTATGTTTTTGCATTTGCCATTTTAGAACTTCTTCTTTTTGTAATTGTGTACTGGGTGTCCAGCCAAAAGGCGTCATACTCATCCATCCACTAAAAATCCAAGTACATACAAATACACCAAAAAACAATCCAAAATAATAATGATAATTGTACCATTTGTTTTTGAACCTTTTAAACTTAGCCTTTGGTTTCTTTTTATATCTTACCAATCCAGTTATTATACCTGTAATGACCATGATGAATCCTAATGTGGCTAACCATGTTACCAGTTGCCTCCATAATGTATTATGAATTCTAATATCCTTAAAATAAATCCAATGAGGAATAGCTCCCAGCCACGACCAAAATCTTTCAGAACTAGTATTCATAGCAAGTAACTCTCCTGTTACTGATGAGATATAAACCAATGTATTGTTTTTATCCTCAAATTCAATTTTGAAAATGGGCATGTGTGGCAAATATTTTGTTCTTGGAATCCATTGGTCTAGCTCTGTTAATATTTGAGTAGTAGAATTAGCCGTTATTTTGGTATTTTTTATTGCTATTTTTAGTGCTGTCTCTTTTGTGAGCTTCATTTTTTTTCCATTATCAGCATATTTGGAAAAAAGCATTCCCTGATCTGTAACCAAATGAAAAACAGGCCTGTTAAGAACATAATTTAATCTAAGTTGGGATATTTCGCTACTAGTATCATTTTTGAAAACAGTATTAGGAGGTAGTATATCTGTATTTACCCCATTAGAAAGCATTTCTATTCTTTCGGTTTGACTTAGATGTGGAAAACTTTGATACATCATAACAAAGCCTGATAAAAACCAAATTAAGAATAAAGCACAAAAAAAAGTGCCAAGCCAATGATGTAGTGAAATAATCTTTTTCATCTGTTTTACAATATTTCAGTGGATGAATTATAGATTTTATTAAAATAATGGAAAATATACCGATAGCTAGATTACACCAGTACATCTTTCCTTAAAATTTGTTTAAAACTTATATGCCAGACTTAATTTATAGTTTCTTCCCTGACCAGGAAAAAATTGATTTGAATAGATCGCATCGGTAAAATAAAGTGTATCGGTAATATTATTTATGTTTAATCCTATTCTAATTTTTTTTGCTCGATAATAAAGAGATCCATCTATGGTTGTGTACGAAGGTAATGTATATGTATTACTCGAATTGGTATAGTTTTTATCTACATAATTTAATCCTATGCCAGTTCCCAAACCTTGTAAATATCCTTTTTGAAATTCATAATTTCCCCAAAAATTAATAGAGTTTTTAGGAGTATATGGTAAGCTGTTTCCAGCTGGTATGGTTTGTAGCGCTTTGTTATAATCTCTAATTTTGGCATCTACAAAAGCATACCCTGCTTTTATATATAATCCTTCAAAAGGTTTTGATTCAATATCCAATTCTATCCCTTTAGAGTTTGCAGAACCTATTTGCTGGTAATTGTCAACATTTGTTTTTTCTACTATATTATTTTTTAACATAAAATAAGCCGAAAGTGTAGCAGTAAACAGATCATTTTTTTGAAACTTGATTCCTAATTCATTTTGAAAACCTGTTTCAGGGTCAAATACTTTTCCATCTGGAGTTACTCTTCTTGATGGTTTAAAATAATTTGAATATGAAACAAAAATGCTCATCATATTTTTAATGGGTTGGTAAACAATACCTCCACGATATGAAAAAGAAGATGAAGGGATTTCTGTACGAACTCCTGAAGTAATTAAGTTTCTGTTATTATCAATAATATCTCTATAATAAGTTCCAGTAAATGCATCATATCGCAGTCCTATTAATGCTTTAAATGTATCAGAAAATTTAATCCAATCTTGCAAATAAAAAGCATATACCACCTCCTTTTTTATATCAACTTTGTTATCTATTGCTTCAATATGTCCTTGATTTAAAGTAGGGTTTAGAACAGAAATAGTTGTAAAAGTTCCAGGACCGATTACTTCTCCTCTAAAAGTCTTACGGTCTAAAATACTGGTAGAATTCCCTAGTAACGCCTTATGTTCTATCGTACCTGTTTTGAATTTATAACTTAAATCTAATTGATTTTGCAGAGTTTTGGTTTGATGATTAAAATAAAAAGGGAAAGCTCTGGTAATAGAATCTTTAGTTGAATTTAACTCTAGAAATTCTGTAGAAAGATAATCTATATCATCGTTTGAATACGATAAGAGATTGGATAATTTTAAATTAGAATTAAAATCATGCGAATATTTTATTTGATAATCAAGACGCTTGTGTTTTAAATAATCCTGTGGATCGTTGTATCTGGTTTCTGGATTCATTCCTGAGATAATAGCACTGTCTTCATCTACAGGGATCCCCGTATCGGTATCATATACATCTTTATTAGCCTGAAAGTAGAAGGCTAATTTGTCATTTGTAGAAGGGGTATAATCTAACATTAAAGATCCATTATTAGTCACTATACCATAATCTCTCCACCCTTTGGTACGTGTCATTCCTATATCTACTCTATAGCGCAGTTTATCTGAAATTGGACCAGCAATACCACCCTCAATACCATAAGTGTCATAACTGCCATAAGTAGTTTTAAAATTGACTTTTTGGTGATATGTAGGTTTTTTACGGACTATATTTATAATTCCTCCTAATGCCGAATGACCATATAAAACCCCTGCAGGTCCTTTAAGCACTTCTATTCTTTCTACATTTGCCAGATTCGTTGAAGGTGCACTGGTAGATATATTGTGTCGCTCATCTCTGACACCATCAATTAGCATAACAAAATTATTAAATCCTCTAATTCTAAAAGTTTGGAAACCTCCATACCTATTTATAGGTCTTACACCTGTAACACTTTTAACTGCATCTCCTATATCAAAAACATTACGTTGTAGCATAATTTCTCCATCAATACTGCTGGTAGTTACAGGATTATCTATATTTTTAGTTCCTAATTTATTTACAGTTAGTATTTCTTTATTGCCTTTATTGTTCCCTCCATTAATAAATACTTCGTCTAATCCTGTAATGCTTTTTTTAAGTGTTACATCCAAAATGAGAGATTCTCTATCCAAAATAATATTTTTAATAATTTGTTGATAGTTAATGGCAGAGAACAAAATATTGTAATTTCCTTTTTCTAATGAGATTGAATATCTTCCTTTTTCGTCTGTAATTGTTTCGTGATTTGTCTGTTGTATATAAACAGAAACATTGGGAATTCCTTTTCCAGAAGTTTGACTTTTTACAGTTCCAGAAATTGTAATGTTTGATTGTGCATAGGCAATAAAACCCCATAACAAAAAGACACTGCATAATACTAATTTTTTCATTTTTTGAAAATTGAGATTAAGCAGGGAAAATTGCAGAAATAAATAAAGACTACCTTTTAGGTTAAAGGCAGTTATTATTATTTTTACTCTTTACCCGAGAGTTAATAATTATTTAGATATTATGGCAGGTCTCCTGACTTGATTCGGTAAACACCTCCTTCCCATAGACTTTACTACAGTGGTTTTGTGATGCTACTTTTTTTGTAAATCATACAGTTGCGGGAACAGTTTTGGATTCTCACCAAATTCCCTTTTAATTTTCACCATAGGCGAAAAACCATTTTATCGGGCGCAAAGATACTTTTTTTGCTCTTAGATTAAGTTGAAAATTCTGTGTATTTTCATTCAGAAAACAGAATAATTTTTGCTCTAACACTAAACAATTATAAATGAGAGAAAGGGTGTGGTTTTAGAAAGGAATGATAAATATTTTAACTTCTATAAACTATAACTTTGTAGCTTTGTTGATGCTATAAGAATATATAATATTAATAACATTATGACCTTCCATATTATAGGTATCGGAAATAAGATTCCAGATTTCACAACAGAACAACAA
>CAKMZM010000242.1 GCA_929200365.1 uncultured Flavobacteriaceae bacterium
GGATCATCAGGATTTGTCGTATATTCCCAATACAAGAAATTCATATCAACACAATTGGATTTTTACTTATAACAAAGATGTAATTACTTGTGTATTATTAAGTAGTGTTTTATGAACAGGGCATTTATTTGCAATTTGTAAGATTCTAAAAATTTGTTTTTCATCGAGATTTCCTTCGATTTTTATTTCTCTTTCAAAAGTATCGATTTTTGCTGTTGGATCTTCGCAGTTTTCGCAATCTACAATATGTGATTTACTATAACTGGTATGTACTTCTACATGCTGCAAATCCCAACCTTTTCTGGCGACATACATTTTTATGGTCATAGCTGTGCAGGCAGATAACCCAGCTGATACATACTCATAGGGTGATGGTCCAAAATCATGACCTCCTACACTTTCTGGCTCATCGGCAATTAGATAATGATTTCCAACTTTCATTTGTGTTGTATATCCTTCAGCATTTCTTAAACTGGCAACTACATGGTGTTGACTTTTAAGTTTTGGTTCTTTAAGAATCTCAATATATCGTGATGACCATTCTGCAATAACATTTCCTGCATATACAGAATCTTCTTTTCGCATCAGTAAGTGATCTGCCCCATCTAGTGTTATAAAGCTTTTAGGATGCTTGGCCGCATGATAAATTTCTTCAGCATTTTTTATGCTTACTGTAGTATCCTGAGGAGAATGCATAACCAAAAGAGCTTTGTTTAAATTTTTAGTAATAGCAGGGAGTGATTTGGTTTCCAGATCATCTAGAAATTGTTTTTTTATCGTAAAATCTCTTCCGCTTAGATTAATTGTGGCTTTTCCATTTATTTGAATTTCTTCTAGACTGCTTTTTAGTAGATGAGCAACATGTTTTGGATTAGAAGGAGCTCCAATAGTTGTTACCGCTTTGATACTATCTATTTTTGCTGCTGCAAATATTGAAGCGGCACCACCAAGAGAATGCCCTACAAGCAGGGAAGGAGCTTTATACTCTTTTGCTAAAAAATCTGCAGCAGCTACAAGATCTTCAACATTACCAGAAAAGTTAGTATCCTCAAAATCACCTTCACTTTCCCCAAGTCCCGTAAAATCAAATCGTAATACACCAAATCCTTTAGATGTAAGTCCTCGACTTATATTTCGTACCGCACCCAAATTTTTATTACAAGTAAAACAATGTGCAAATAGCGCAAAATTATGGGGATGTTGATCTACAGGAAGCTCTAAACGTCCAGATAGTACTTGACCTTCGGTATTGATAAAAGTAACTTTAAATAAACTCATAAGATCATTGTTTTTAATTAAAGTCGATTTTTTTATGATAAGATAACTTTTAAAGAGGTTAAAAATCTGTTAATAAAAACCGAAAGTGAATGGATTAAGGATTTGATAATGAGGTGTGTTTGTTTTTTTTGATTCAAGAGAACAACAATTGTTGTTTTACAGACCTCACAGGTCTCTAAGACCTGTGAGGTCTTGATAAATCATAAAATTATTAGGCGTATTACTATTCACAGTTAATTTTTGTCATGTACTAAAACCAAAGAGTTAACCATGCTAGAGTTTGTTTGAAACTTTGGATGTTAAAAACCAAAATGTTTTAACCGCCACAAAGTTATTTTAAATATCTCGACATACTCATAATCTGAAGAATACTTAGAGAATCTCAAAGTATTGATTTTCTGATCGCACTGTTTCTAAACATGTTCATGCAGAAATTTTTATTTTTTTTCTTTTTTCCTAAAATCAGTATTATAGATTACTCCTAGCTGCAATCGATCATAATTAACCCCGGTAAAATGATTTTTGAGATATCCCAGCTGTATGCTAAAATTAGATTTTACATTATATCCTACAGCACCATATAATCTATTTTGACCAAAAATGGGCTCTTGTAGATTAATAAATACTTCATCATATACATTTAGAAACCATTTTTGATTGATAGGGTATGTGAGTTGTAAACGATATCTTGCTCTATGCTCGGTAAAATTATCATTCTGTGTGCTGATAAATCTTTGTTCGAGACGATATCGATGTTCAAATTTAAATTTCCCTACAGTATTTTTCAAAATAAACTGTTCGAAGATTCGATGCTCATTTGTGTTTTCTTCGCCAGAAGTATCTTCAAATGTACCATCGGTACTAATAAATCCGTATCCCAGAGTGGCTATTGCTTTATCACTAATATGATAATTTAATCCTGTACGTAGCAATAATTGATTAAAAGTTGAGGTCACTTCATAAAAACGAAATTGTGCCTCAGAGTGAATGCTAAGGGTATTACTTATACGATTTGTACCAAAATACATATACCATGCTCCTAATTCGTTTTCGCCATTATTCTGAGCGTTAGAAAACATAATTGTTGAAAATAATACTATGAAGAGTATTGTTTTTTTAGTGTTCATTGTTGATTCGAGTTTCATAATTAGTTTTAAAAAATTAAAGTATGTTTAAAAATAATGCGATCAAAAAATAGCAATTAGAATTCCTGAGTATACTTCAAATTCAAATCATAAGTATGTCGAGATATTTGAATTATTTGAAGTAATCTCATAGTTTGCAAAAAGGAGATTTTCAGAATACAAGGTTTTATAGTTAATTAAGAATGTCATAAATTTTGCAAAACTAGCAAATAATTCTGTAGAAAATTTGTGTATAGCAATATATTATTCTAGAAGAAAACCTATCAAATTTTAATCTGGTTATCCCAATTACAGCTAGTTGTTTTTTGTCTTATTGAATATTTTTCCAAATGATTGATATACCGCTAAATGTAGTACATCTCCATGATTTTGTTCTTCAAAAAACTCAAAATAGAGTTTGGTATTTTGTTTTTTATGTTGGTTTAATTTATCGTATAATTCTTTTGCGATTCGTTCCATTATTTTTCCTTCCTTACCAACTGCAATATAAATTGATTTCTTAGATTGGTATAGCGATGGTGTGTATTTCAGTAAAGACTCATTGTCCCACCACAAACTTGGACTTGCAATGATATAATTGTCAAATAGATTAGGGTTTTTAAACAAAATTTCAGTTGCCAAAAGCCCACCGAGTGATTGCCCAATCAAAGTTCGATTTAAATTTATTTTATAATTCTGTTCGATAAGAGGTTGTACTTCTTTTTCGATAAAATTGATAAATTTTTCAGACTCACCAGTAGTAGGAAAACTCTTTTTGTCTTTTTTGTTTGTAGTAGGAAAAGTAAAATCTTTTTTTCTATCAACATTTGATATCCCAACGACAATAGATTCGGGAATTATGTTAATCCAAGAGAAAGAACAAAATTGAACAAGCCCAGAGATATGAATAAAATCTTCGTCTATTGAACCGTCTAATAAATAAATAACTGGGTATGTTTTTAGTGAATCTTTTGAGTATTTATTAGGTAAGTAGATATTTAATATTCTATTCTCATCCAAAATTTCTGATTTAAATTCAATTTTCTCTCCAATAGAGAGAGAAGTTTTCTTATCTATTTTGATTTCATTTTGAGAAAATATTTGGTTGTAAAAAGGTAGTAGTATAATTATCAAAAATAGTTGTTTAATTCTCATCTGTGTTTTTTATAATTTTGAGTATTACTTTAATTTTATGTACTTTAAAAAATCACTTAAGTAGCCCCTATGTTTGTAATCTGATTGAAGTTAAACAACAAAATAAGGTGTTGCTTTCCTTATACAGATTACAAACATAGGGGCTAAGTAATAAAAAAACTAGTAGGATTCTGTATACCCACTTAATTTTGATTACTAAGTATTTTGTAGTTTTTCTTTTTCTTTCCTTACGATTATTTGCCCTTTTGTTAAGATATTTACAATAATAATTATTATATATAATAAAAAAGCTATTACTAAATTTAATATAATTATATCAAGACCGTTAATAATTTCAGATTGTAAAGTCAAAGCGCTAGCAGTTAAAGACATGTGCATTAGGATCACTATAAGTAAACTTTGTGTACAATCATATACCCAAGTCATTAAAATTCTAAAAGCAGGTAGATGAGTAATAAGCTTTGCCATTAATAAAACCAGAAGAGGAACTACGCCTGAAGGATCTTTGTTCATGAAAAGCGGGAAATGCCAAATACCCCATATAACCCCAACAATAAATCCTGTCGAAATAATACTGTATTTTAATCTCAGTTTAGGAATTGCAAAACCTGTCCAGCCCAATTCTTCAAAAAAACCTGCTACAAGCCCTCCTGTAATTCCTCCTATAATTTCTATTATTTTGTCATCAGACGAGTAAATCACAGGAATAAATTTGGGAGAAAAAAGAGAAAGAATAAAATGGGAGATTGCTATTAGTAGAGGAGCAGTAAAAAGAGCGATTATGTAAAACTTAAACTTGATTTTCCATTTCACCAATTTAAACACTATTTTTTTAAGCCCTTTTTTACCTTCTGTTAAATATATAGAAAGCAAACTAGCTATTATAGGTCCTGTACACATAGCCATAAATAATAATGGCATTTTAGTATCTGATGGGATGGTTTTACCTATAAAACCATCAATACCAATAATAGGCAAAAGACAACACCACGAAATCACACAGGTCATCATGAAATAGCATAACACAGGTTTTTTTTTAATCATGGTTTTCATACTAATTTTTACCTAAAGATACTTCATTAATTAAATTAGCCTTAAAAATC
>CAKMZM010000243.1 GCA_929200365.1 uncultured Flavobacteriaceae bacterium
TAGGTAGATTATAGAAATAGGCTAACTTTTTCAGTTAGCCTATTTCTATAATCTAGTATTTTAATACGATTAATTTATTTTTGTTCATATTCAGAATTCCATTCTGATCCGTCATCTCCTTTTTGTCCATCCATTTTAATCATAAAGTTTTTGGCAGGAAAATACGGTTTCATATGTATATCCAAATGGATTTTATCTTTTTGAACAGGATCTTGCTCAAAACGTTTTACAGAAAAATCTTCAATTAATTTATCTGGTCCAGTAATGCTGTCTAAAAACTTCACAATTTGATCCATAAGTTCCTTACGGGTTCTGGCGTTAAAGTTTTCAAAGGCTCTTCTGTTTAAGAAATCCATTAGTACTTTGGTAACATAATCAAATACACGAACAACAGAATAGGTTTGTAATCCCAGATTATCACCATTAAATAAAGTTTTGGCAGAAAAAGCCATTACTTTACCATATTCATTTACCATAGGTACCAGTCCTAATTTTTCTAGTTGAGCAATTTCTCCTTTTTTAAGATCAAATCTAACACCATCTACTTCATTCATGCCTCCATATTTCTTACCAGCAGTAACTTGTGACATCAATGTTTTATATATTTTACCTCCCAAAGCACTTGATGGTGGTACAAATAAGTCTTCATCTTCTCCTACTTCATCATGCTTGCCTCTTCCAACAAGCCAATTACATGCCATAATAACATTAGAACGGTATTTATCTCCTCCTGTAAGATTAGCGGCTTCAAATAACTCCATAACATCATCTGGTTCATCAAGATGTTCAAAATCTGTAACCATCATTACTTTGTTTTCATGTGCAATTTTTGCCCATTTTTCGACTACTTTATTAGATCCAAGATATCCAGGGATAATTAACAGTCCGTAGTTATCTCTAAGATCTAAACGATCATAACCTTGCACCAATTCTTCCTGTATTGCATCAATGAATCTTGTGTTATCAAGATCTTTCAGCTGTTCTAGTTCAGCATTAACGATATTTACATTCTTTATTTTTTGAGATTCTGTATTTTTAAAGAATAGTGCTACAGATCGATAAGATTGTTCTAATTCTTTGGTTTGTTCAAGAGCAGTACCTAGATTCTTTTTAAGAGATTCTGCTGCTACTTCTGATCTTTTTTCTGATTCTTCAACCATTACCGACAAATCATCAGAAGAAGAAAGGATATCATTCCATATTTCAAGAGTTTTCTCTAATTTTTGACGTTCTATTTTTTTTGAGGACTCTGTAAGAAATATTTTCTTTCTTGCTTTTCGATCAGGGTTCATATTTTGCACATCATCAATACATGCTTCTAATAAATCAAACCCACCATATTTAGCGAGTTTTTCTTCATTGATTTTAAGTTCCTGAGCTGGATTCTCTATTTTAATACTTTTGTCTGCCTTCTTTCCTAATAATGCCATGTATTATATTTTTTTAACCTTGTTGTAATTCTGCAATTAACGATTGAATAGATTTTAAAAGTGCTTCTTTAGCTTCGGGATTCGCTAATGCACTTTTTAAAATTTTGTTTGATTTAAGTTGTTTGATAACTTTATGGTATTGATCTTTTTCTGTATCCAAATCATTAAGATACTTACTTTGATCAATAATTCCTTTTTTACCAAAATTACCTAAATGGCTAAATTTTAAAGTTTCTGTTG
Source organism: uncultured Flavobacteriaceae bacterium (assembly GCA_929200365.1). GTDB lineage: Bacteria > Bacteroidota > Bacteroidia > Flavobacteriales > Flavobacteriaceae > Aquimarina. Next base: position 1,671 of record CAKMZM010000243.1, read on the forward strand.
TTTCTACTCCGTCAGAATCTTCAAATTCAACATCTATTTCTGGTTGGTAGTGTTGAAAAACACTATCAATAGATTTCAAACCAGTAACTACCTCAGGTTTTAAAGGTTGATTGTTTGTTAATTTTTGAATGAGTAACGTTTTATTCTGTCCAATTTCCAGAATTGCTTCATTTGCGTCAGTTTTTACTTCTGTTCCTCCTAATCCGTAGGTATTATCCATGATATGTATTTATGTTTGCTAAATTATAAATATACTAAATTTTATTACAGATTATAGAATTATCTATAATTCCATATCAACTTTTCTTCTTTTACATCTAATTGTACGAGACTTCCTTTACTAACTTTGCCAGTAATTATTTTTTTTGATAGTGATGATCTTAGTTCGGTTCGTATAATTCCTCTTAAGGGTCTTGCTCCGTATTTTGGAGTAAATCCTTTGTATGCTAGAAACTCTTTGGCTTCTTCAGTAAGTTCTAAAGTTATCTCTTGCTTATTAAGAGCTTTGTAAAGATCTTTCATCTGAATTTCAAATATCTTAACTACATTATTTTTTGTTATTGGAGAGAAAGGAATAATTTCTGTAAGTCTTCCTAGAAATTCTGGTCTAAAATGTCGAGACATTATTTCGAGAAGATCTGAAGATTTAGGGATTTCTCCTGCTGTAAAGGATTTTATGACATGTTCACTTCCAATGTTTGAAGTAAACAGCACTACAGCATTTGAAAAGTCTCCTGTTTTACCTAAACGATCATTTAGTTTTCCTTCATCCAAAATTTGTAGAAAAATATCAAATACAGATGGATGTGCTTTTTCAATTTCATCAAAGAGCACAATAGAATATGGTTTTTGCCTAATTTTATTAACGAGTAGTCCTCCCTCTTCATATCCAACATATCCAGGAGGAGCACCATATAGTAATGCAGCAGAATGTTCTTCTTTGAACTCTGACATGTCAAATCTGATAATCGCTTCTTCTGTCTGGAATAAAAACTCTGCTAGGGATTTTGCTAATTCTGTTTTTCCTGTTCCTGTAGGTCCAGTAAAAAAGAATGAGCCAATTGGTAATCCAGGCTTGCTTAATCCAGATCGGGATTCAAGAATAGCTTCTGTTATAGTTTGAATAGCATGATCCTGACCAATAACTCTCTTTTTTAAATGATCTTCCATAGTAAGTAAACGTTCTTTCTCGTCTGCCCGAAGTTTACCTACAGGAATGCCGGTTTTATTTGCAATGGTAGAAGAAATATCATTTTTATCAATAGTTTCTTTCTTTTTACTAGCTTTGCTTAAAAATGTTTCGAGAACATTCTCTATTTTTTTAATACCATTCTCTATTTTTTCGATACCTACAAAATTATCATCATCACCAAGATCTGCAAACAATAAGTAACTAAAAACTCTTTTTAAATTTTCCCATTGCCATTTGAGATCTAATATTTTTTCGGGCTCTCCTTTTTTTGCACTTTTAATAGTTTCGATATCTTTTTTTACATTCTCAATTTTAGCTATTGTAGTTTCTAGCATATAGCGAGTTGCAGACATTGTTCTATCTATGAGGTCAATAGCTGAGTCTGGTAGACTTCTTTCTTTGTTGAATCTTTTAGAAAGACGAATGGCTTCTTCAATAGTGTCATTATCGACATCTAGATTGTGGTGTTTCTTATATTTATCAATAGTATCAGCAATCATAGTTAATGCATCTTCTTCTGATGGTTCTTCTAATGATATAATTTCAAATCTTCTAGAGAACCCTTCATCAGTCTCAATATGTTTTCTATAGGCATCATTGGTTGCTGTACCAATAAAAGTAATTTCCCCTTTAACCAATTCTGATTTTAGAATATTTACTAAACCTTGGTTACCATTATCTTTGTCAGTAAGGTTATTTATTTCATCTATTAATAAAACTGGTTTCTCAAATTCTTTTAATGCAGTAATGATTTTTTTAAATCTATCTTCTACTTCACTTTTATAACTAGCTCCCGAAACTAAGTGGACGAAATCTAACTCATATATCTGAGCATTTTTTAAAGCATCTGGGACAGTTCCATTTATCATAGTTTCAGAAAAACCATCTAGTAATACTGTTTTGCCAACACCAGGATCTCCTGTAATAAGCACATTGGGTTTTGAATGCCTTCCTAATATTTCTAAAATCATTTTTATGGCTGCGTCTCTTCCAGAAATATCTTTTAAGGCTTTATTTTTTGCTTCAAAAGTTTTATCAATACAATATTCTTGTAGAATTCCCGAGTCAGTTTTAATAGTAGTAGAATTTCCTTTTTTAGAGATATTGTTTTTATTATTTGAAGAGGATGCACCTATATTAGCGGCTATTAGAATATCATCAGCTTTGAGAGGTAAAGTCTTTAATTGTTCATATGAGAACCCTACACCTGGCATACAAATAGAAACCAGTAAAGAAAGTGGGGTGATCTCATCTTCTCCTAATTTTAATTTAATATTATCTGCTTCATTAAAAACTGCTTCTATAGTTTTATCACCTTCAATCTTATCAGGAATGTTAGCTGTTCTGGGTAATGCTTCTATTCTTACCTCACACCATTCTTCAAAATAATAAATATCTCCATCTATTTGATTAAAAAAATCATTTAGACCAGAATCTTTATGTAATAAGGCTTTTAATAGGTGTGAAGCATTGTATTGATTGTTATGAAATTCTTTGGCAATTGATTGTGCTATATGAATAGTATTTTTAACCTCTTTAGAAAGGAGATAATCTAATGTTTGCATGAATTTAATTTAATAAGTCAGATGATTGTAAGTTAAAAAATGGTGACATTTTTATTTTAAAAAATCTACATATAACTATTTTATTAACAGTTGTATAAAGAGTTTTCAGTATTAAATTTTAATGTTGCGGGGTCATAAAAATTTATCAAATATAGTAAAAATGATCATTTTTTTAATAGAACTGGCTCTGACTTTTTTACTTTAC
>CAKMZM010000244.1 GCA_929200365.1 uncultured Flavobacteriaceae bacterium
ATCAAACACTGTCTGGAAAGAATTTTAAAAATATAGTCAGCTATAGAGTATATATAGAGAGAGATTAGATTAATACATACATAAAATCAAAACTCAAAATATCTATGATCTTTAAGAAATCATTCAAAAAAATATCAAATTCATATTAACTTAAATTATCTTACTAAAATGAAAAAAAACTATTTTAAATCCAGAGAAGGTTTTAACTAAAACTCAACAAAAAAGTATTAATGGTGGTAGATATACAGAATGCAATACCAATTCTGATTGCCATCCTTCTAGGGTATGCCGCTATGTAACCAGATATCAAACTTACATCTGAACCTTTCGATAGTAAACAATTTTGCGAATATCTTTTCTTTGAGTTCATTATTGAAATATCTATGTTATAGAAAATCTTTTGGTTTCTTTAGACAAATAGAACCAATATTCAAAATAATAGATGTTAGCAAAAAAACAGATACATTTTACCAATGCATCTGTTCTTTTTGTTTTTAAGAGTCTTGTGTAATAAATAGAGTTGATTAATCATAACCTATTATGCTTTTGAAACAAACATTGTAAAAAACATTAATGGTAGTAATATTTTATCACAAAGAAATGAAGATAAAATGTACTTCGACAAACTCAACAGAGCTATCTAGAATAGTTCTATGTAATCAAAATCCTATTTTTATATATCTTTTGTTCCAAATACACAATGGGTTATATTATAATTATTTTATAATCATCTGCTTTGTAAAACTTTTTGATCCATTAAAAAGTGCCAAAAAGTATACTCCCGAAGAAAGTTTTGAAGTGTTGACCTGAGTGGCTTTACTTTTAAGCCTAATCTCCTGTACAATATTTCCGTTTGTATCTACAACCCATATACTTCCTGATTTCCATAATTCATTATTAACAGTAATCTCTATATGATCTTCTGTCACAGGATTAGGATTAAAATCAAAAAGCGAACTATCATCTCTTAATAAATCAACATTAGAACTTTTTGCAAAAGTTTTACAAAGACCAATATGACCCCATCCGTTGGCAGTTCTTTCATAAAGCTTTCCCTGATAAGTTACACGATCGTTAAATTGATAATTAGCAGAAGAGTTGTATGGCGCAGCACCAATACATGGGGCATTACCTTCTTCTGTTGTATGTGCATCTGGATTAGAAGATACCTTACTTCCAATAACAACAGTATAATCTTCTACTTCTCCATATTCAAAAGATTCACAAGAAGTAGGAATCGCATTATATTTCATAGAAACTCTCATTCTTGTGCTTCCAGTTTTTGCACTGGATGGTACTGTAAAATTACCACTTACTGGTGTTGTTCTTGAAGCTGCTTTGCTCCAAACCAATTCACCAGAATCAGCAAAATCATTATCCTGATTATAATCAATCCATACTGCATATGCTTCATCATAGGTACTTCCTGTCCATGTTGGTGTAACTGTAATGGTATGTGATCTTCCTTTAGAAAGATTGGTAGTTTCTGCTGTAAAATCACTATAGCCTCCGCTTCCTGCCGCAGAAGTTTTATTTATTGTTCCCAGAGCGACTTTACTTATGTATTCATCTGATGTTTTTTTCCCGTTAGAAGCACAATATCCAGTCGGATTAGGGTCACCTCCAGAGCCTGCATTAGAAACCTCAATCAAATATTCTAAAGCCAATTTTGCGAATTTTGCTGCATGGGTAGCATTAGGAGTAGGAAAAATAGAGGATGTATCTCCAGAAGTATGAATCCTAGGATTACTCTCATTAAAACTTGCTTCAAAAGGAAATGCTGTTTCATATCCTTGTTGTGCAAAACTATGGTGATCAGAACACCCATAGTTACATGCAGAGGTACCGTATGTAATTTTATGTGTTCCAGAAGCATTGTAATGATCCATCAATTGTCTTAAAAAATTATTTAAAGAAGTACTATTGTATGAATCATTTGTAATAAAGACATCCTGTGAAGAACCTTTATAATTAGTCATATCCAATTGCACATAGCTCACTATATTCACATTACGGTTTTTATAATCTCTGGCTATTTCCTGAGATCCTACCAAACCGATTTCTTCTGCAGCAAATGCCATAAATTCAACTGTTCTTTTTGGTCTGTAATTCATGCTAAACAACACTCTGGCAGCCTCTGTAATTGTTGCAATACCAGAAGCATTATCATCTGCTCCCGGAGCATCATTTTGATTACTTGGCGATGTCGAATCCAAATGCCCTCCTACAACCACATACTCATTTGGCTTTTCTGTTCCGGTAATAGTCATAATAACAGATGGCATTGGAGAACCAGAATGATTAACCAGTCTCACAGATACATCACTACGATTACCGGCAAGTCTTTCCCACTTTGCTTTTAAATCTGTAGAAGCTCTTCTTGCGCTACTCATAGTATGAAATCTGGTTCCGTAGTTTTCTAACTCCCTAATATGTCTGTCAATGTTAGTATTATTAACAAGATTTAAACTTTGATTTACCAGTTGATCCTGAGTAATTTGAAAAGGAATTGCTGATTTTGTTAAGGCTTTTGCTTTTTGAATTGAATTAGCTTTTACTATGGTTTCTATAGCTGCTTTTTCTGAAGTTTTATAAAAATACCCTGGTCCATGCCTTAACCCTGTGTGATGTAATTCTTCTGCCGAGTGTTCATTCAGCATTACGGCGCTATTCTCGTTGACCGACTTAATAATTTTTACATCATTAGGGTGATTTTCTTTTAGTTCTAATGCATCCTGAGTACCCATAGTTGCATAAAACATCTTTGATCGTTCTTGTGCATAAACACCTGATGCTAATGCACTTAGCGACAATGTCAGAAAAAATGAATTTAGTTTTTTCATAATTAGTTTAATTGTTAAGTTTATAATTTGTGTTTATTGGCGTCTAAAGTACATATTATCGAAGTCTAATAAAAGATGTTTTATCATAGAATATCGAAGGTAAATCCATAATAATATACTATATCGAAGAGTTCTTTTTTATAAAAGAATAGTAATACTAATTACCCAAAATGATAGAACTCCTAAATGCTAAATAGTAAAAAAACAATATTTTAATTTTCAATATTTTTTGAAAGTTTCATATTTTTTATATATTTGTACCATGAACTATGATGAAGCAAAAAATAAGTTTATTTCTACCTGGGGTTCTTTAGGAACTTTATGGGGGATTAATAAAGCGATGGCACAGATTCATGCTTTATTATTAATATCCCCAGAGCCTCTTTCTATGGAGGATATTATGGAGCAACTACAAATTTCGAGAGGAAATACTAGCATGAATTTGCGCCAGCTAATGGATTGGGGTATCGTTTTCAAAGAAAATAAAATAGGAGAACGCAAAGAATATTTTACCTCAGAAAAGGATGTGCAGGAGTTGGCAAGGCAAATTGCCAAAGAGAGAAGCAGACGAGAGTTGCAGCCAACTATCAAAATTTTAAAAGATGTTTCGAATATTGATGAAGATGGGACAGCCAAAACCAAAGAGTTGATAAAACAAACCAAAGCCCTACATGAAATGGCCGATACATTAGATACTTTAATGAATAGAGTTATTGGTCAGGATCATAACTGGATTACAAAAGCATTAGTTAAACTAATTAAATAAAAAAACATTATAAACAAAAAGAAAGGAGGCGTTCTCCTTTTTATTTCCAATAATACTTTCAATTTTTTTTGAAAATTCAAAAATAAAATTATGAACTTAAACATAATAGCATATAGTATATATGTATTCATAACTGGATTTATCATCATCAAAGTAGGGGTAATTTGTTATCAAAACGGAAATATATTTGTTGCACATCTCATTCCTGATAACTCTGAGTTTTGTCTACAAATTAATACTATACTTTTAATTGGATATTACTTATTAAATATCGGATATGCCATAATCACCCTATCGGGTTGGCCAACCTTACAAACATTTACTCAAATGACAGAGGTTATAGCTAATCGAACGGGGATCATAATTTGCACTCTTGCAGGATTGCACTATTTCAATTTATTCTGGATTACAAAATTTATCAAAAACTTTAAATAACAATTATAACATTATGGAAAATTCTAAAATTTTTATCGGCTACATCATTTATCTCCCTATCGTAATTACGCTAACTTATTTTGTTTCTAGAACACTATTCAAAAATGGTAAAACATTTATGATTGACATTTTTAGAGATCGAAAAGATATCGCCCTGGCTACAAATCGATTATTTGAAGTTGGTTTTTATTTATTAAATATTGGTTGGGCTTTACTTATCCTTAAAATTGACTCTTATGATTTTCAAAATACATATCAAAATCTTATTGAAATTTTGAGTTTTAAAGTAGGTGGTTTTTCAATGTATCTTGGTGTAATGCTATTTCTTAATCTACTTCTATTCTTTAGAGGAAGAAAAAAAGCTGGTAAAAAGTCTTCTTTAACACCAAAAACAATCCAAACTCAAGGCCCACAAGTTCGATTGTAGACAAAACAAACTATTTATCCTTAAGGTTTAATTAAAATTAAAAACCATGAGTACACTTGCCATACTAAGTAAATTAAAATTTAAAAGATCATCTACAAAAGAAAAAATGATCAGATTTTATGATGAAGCAACAGAAGATTATAAATT
>CAKMZM010000245.1 GCA_929200365.1 uncultured Flavobacteriaceae bacterium
AACAAGCCAATACATTGGTAGAATTACCATTAGCTTGCTTGCAAACAGAGTACCCCAATAAATTAGGACAAACGTTAGGAGGAAAAGAAAATATCAGAGAACCTCATGTATTACACCCTACCTTTTATGGTTGTTTTGATTGGCATTCTTCAGTACATGGGCATTGGTCGCTGGTGAAGTTATTAAAAACATTTCCAGATCTGGAAAAAAAAGAGGAAGCAAAAACCAAATTACTTCAGAATATGTCTAAGAAGAATATTGAGGAAGAAATCAAGTATTTTGAAGGAAAGCATAACAAATCATACGAGAGAACCTACGGTTGGGCATGGTTACTTAAACTAGCCGAAGAGCTACATACCTGGGATGATCCACTGGCAAGAGAATTAGAGGGAAACCTTCAGCCACTAACTGCGCTTATTGTACAACGGTATATAGATTTCCTTCCAAAACTTAACTATCCAATTCGAGTAGGAGAGCATACGAATACTGCATTCGGATTATCCTTTGCCTGGGATTATGCAAATACTCTGGGAGATCAAAAACTAAGAGATCATATAGAAACCAGAGCAAGAGAGTTCTATGCTAATGATCAAGATTGTCCCATCGGTTGGGAACCCAGTGGTTATGATTTTCTATCTCCTTGTTTTGAAGAAATTGATGTAATGAGAAGAGTGTTAAATAAAGAAGAATTTGATCGTTGGATCTCTGATTTTATGCCTCAACTTAAAGCCAAAAACTTTACGATCGAAGTGGGAGAGGTATCTGATCGTACCGATGGTAAATTGGTTCATTTAGATGGACTTAATTTTAGTAGAGCCTGGGTGTTATATGGGCTTGCAAAACAGTATAAAGAATATAAATATCTTTTTTCGGTAGCCAATACGCATGTAAACTATTCTTTGCCAAATCTGGTTGGAGATAGTTATGAAGGAGGACATTGGCTGGGATCGTTTGCTATTTATACACTAGATGTTAATACAAAATAAATGAAGAAATTTTTTAATATAGGCCCAGGAACATGGGTGACTGCAGCTTTTATTGGTCCAGGTACCGTAACTGTATGTACATTAGCAGGAGTACAGTTTGGGTTTTCATTACTATGGGCATTAGTGTTATCTATTGTAGCTTGTGTTGTTTTACAGGAAATGGCAGCAAGATTAGGTGTAGTCACCCAAAAGGGATTAAGCGAAGTGCTAAAATCTCAATTTGATAACAAAATTGTAAGAGGAACTCTTATTGCATTAATCTTGTCAGCAATTTTTATAGGAAATGCAGCTTACGAAGCTGGTAATATTAGTGGAGGAGTACTCGGGCTGTCTACAATCTTAGAATCTTCAATCGGGATTTCAGAGAATTATTTAAGTATTGTGATCGGTGTGATTGCCTTTATACTATTGTACATAGGTAATTATAAGGTTTTAGAACGAAGCTTGATTGTTCTGGTTTTATTAATGAGTGTAGCTTTTATAGTAACCGCAATAGTTACCAAACCAGATATTTCTATGATCTTTAAAGGGTTTGTTCCTAACTTTTCTAGTGATAATGTACTTACTATTGTAGGGTTGATAGGAACAACAGTAGTACCTTATAACCTCTTTTTACACGCATCTATTGTTAGCGAAAAGTGGAAATCTACCGATGACCTGCCAGAAGCAAAAAAGGATACTATAGTGGCAATTGTATTAGGTGGATTTGTATCAATGGCAATTATTATAGCAGGAGCAGCTATACAAGAAGCAGAAGTGAATAATGCAGCCGATCTCGCCAAAGGATTAGAACCAGTCTTTGGATCGATGGCAAAATATGTATTATCTGTAGGGTTATTTGCAGCAGGAATTACTTCTGCTATCACAGCACCTCTTGCAGCAGCTTATGTAGTAAAAGGATGTATGGGATGGCAAAAAGGACTCAAAAGTAAATCCTTTAGAGCAGTGTGGATGTTTATCCTTTTTTTGGGAGTTTTGTTTTCTTCATTAGGGATAAAATCAATAGTGATTATTCGATTTGCGCAGATCGCAAACGGACTCCTTTTACCTGTAATTGCAATCTTCCTTTTATGGGTAATGAACCAACAAAAAATAGTAGGAAAATATACCAATTCATGGAAACAAAATCTGGTTGGTTTTTTCATTTTGATCATTACTTGCTTTTTAGGATGTAGAGGGATTTGGAAAGTGATTGAAAATTTGTAAGAATTTATGATACTAAACATAGGAATATGAAGAAAATTATTCTTAATGCAGATGTGGGAGAAGAGGCAGGTTTCGATACCGAAATTATGCAATATATCTCTTGGTGTAACATTGCATGCGGAAGCCATGCAGGGACTGCAGAAGTAATCCAGAAAACGATTGCATTGGCAATGCAACATAATGTAAAAATTGGAGCACATCCATCATATCCTGATCGCAAAAATTTTGGAAGAACAAGAATAGAGATGCCACATGTCGATTTGGTAAAAACAATAACCGAACAAATACAATTGGTAAAATCCTTAACCGAAAAAGCAGGAGGGAAACTACACCATGTAAAACCACATGGAGCACTTTATAATGAAGCAGTGAAAAATGAATCAGTAGCTTTAGCAATTATTGAAGCTGTAAAAAATACCGATGAAAGTTTATGTTTAATTACTTTAAAAAATGCTAAATTATCGTATCTTTCGAGAGAAGAATTTAAGGTTAAACACGAAGCTTTTGCAGATAGAAATTACAATGATGATTTAACACTGGTGTCAAGAAAAGAAAAAGAAGCTTTGCTTACAGATCCTAAAGAAATTTTTGGTCATGTAAAAAGAATGGTTGCTAAAGGAAAAGTAAAAACTAAAAACAGAGTAGAAGTTCCGATTTTTTTTGATACGATTTGTGTGCATGGAGATAATCCAAAATCTGTTCAGATTTTGAAATATTTACATAAAGAGTTTTCGATTTTAAATTTACTGTAATTGGAAGCTTATGAAATATGAATTGCAATACAAAAGATATTCTGAAAGAGCAATTTTAATAGAATGGCCCTCTAAAATTGACGAAAATATTCTTCACGACCTGCTTTCTTTTAAAAAATCAATACTTTCTTTTTATGATAAACTAATTATTGAAGTAATATCATCATATAACTCGTTATTAATCTATTACGAATTCACTATAGAAAATTCCTATAGCGAAGTATTGAAATTAAAATCGCTATACTCTAAAGATTTTAAGACTGTAGAATCTAAAAATAGATTGTGGAAAATCCCTGTTTGTTATGCTACTGCTCTTGCACAAGATTTAGAAGTATTTGCAAAAGATAAATCACTTACTATAGAAGAAATAATTAGACTACACACTACCCCACTCTATACTGTATATTTTATTGGTTTTTTACCTGGGTTTTTGTACTTGGGTGGTCTCGACGATCAATTGCATAATGCTCGAAAAACAACTCCTTCTATGCATGTCAAAAAAGGTGCTGTAGCAATTGGTGGAAACCAGACAGGAATATATCCTGTAGATAGCCCTGGAGGTTGGCATGTGATTGGTATGTGTCCTGTAGATTTTTTTAATCCTAAAACAGAAAATTGTTGCTTTGTTTCGCCTGGAGATAAGATTCAATTTATATCGATTGAAGAAAATAAATATAACGAAATAAGAACTAAAGTTAAAAACAAAAATTATACACCTGAATCTGTGTGTTTATGATTACGAATGTCGAAATAATTAAACCAGGACTTTTTACAACAATACAGGACAAAGGTCGTTTTGGTTTTTCAAAATACGGAGTACCAAAGAGTGGCGCAATGGATCAGGTGGCATTTGGATTTGCAAATTTAATATTGGGTAATGCTAAAAATTCAGCATGTATCGAATGGACTATCCAACCTCCTGTTTTAAAATTTCATGACACAACTACTATTGTATTAACGGGTGGTGAAACAGATGCATTTCTGAATAACAAAAAAATAGAAATGTATCGTGAGATTAAAGTCTTAAAAAATGATATTCTTAAAATAAATTTTTGTAAGAAAGGAGTGTATGGATACGTAGGAATCAAGAATGGATTTCTATCGGAAGAAGTGTTGCATAGTAGGTCTTTTTATAAGTTAATTACATCTCGTTTTCGATTGGATAAAGGTGACAAAATCCTATACCAAAGCAGTAGTAATTATAAAGATCATTTTTCTACAATTTCCCCACCTTTATTTTTAGAAAATTCACATGCATTAAAAGCGTATAAAGGATCTGAATTTGATATGTTAAATGAGGATCAAAAATCTAAAATATTAGCTACTGTTTTTACAATTTCTAATACTATAAATCGAATGGCAATACAGTTAGAAGAAAAAATACCAAACACTTTACCTTCGATTATAACATCACCTGTATTACCAGGCACAATACAATTAACTCCATCAGGAAGTTTAATCGTATTAATGAGGGATTGTCAAACCACAGGAGGGTATCCAAGAGTTTTACAATTAACCGAAACTGCTATAAATCACATAGCACAAAAACGAATGAAAGAAAAATGCTCTTTTAGATTAATTGAATTTTGAGATAGATTGTGTTTTACATATATAAAGGATAATAC
>CAKMZM010000246.1 GCA_929200365.1 uncultured Flavobacteriaceae bacterium
TTTTTTGGAGATTATTTAAATGATAAACCAGATTTATTTCAGTTTTTGGTATGATAGTATCAAATTAGAATCAATTTTTTTGTTAACGTAATACCTTTAGTCAAAGATTTTAGTGCTGTATGGTTTTATAGTTGATTTCTAAGTACATGATAAAAAATTAGGAAAAATATTTAAGTGATTGATTATTAGAGTATTATTAAATTATTGTTTTACAGACCTCACAGGTCTTGATAAACCATAAAATTATTAGGCGTATTACTATTCACAGTTAATTTTTGTCATGTACTAAAAGTTGATTTGGTATAACAACAGCCACTAAGTTATTTAGTTTCAAATTTAAACCTTCAGGCAGTTGTATTTCTTGATCAGGAAATTAAATTTTTACCTAATCGTTTCCAAACCTTTGTAAGTAAAAAACCTGCTAAAATTGATAAAGTAGTAAGAATAATGGCTTGAGTTGTATTTCCATAAATCCAACTTCCCATAGAAAACAGAACACCATATACCAAAGCACATCCAAGAATCATTGCCAGCAACCCAGAAGGTACGATCCATTTTTCTTGTTTTTCTACTAATATTTCAATATTTTTTCTTTTTGCTTTTTTTAATATATGACTCCATCCAGGTCCTCCTGGTTGAATTTTTGTACAAAACGCAAAAAGAATTTCATCATCATCAGGTTTGGTAAATAAAGTAACACAAATCCATATAATAGTCGTTACTAATACAACTAATGGAAACTGAAACCAAGAAGGAAAAATTCCCTCTGAAATGTCTGACCCAAAAAGAATACCATTTACATGAGGAATACTAATTAAAATAGAAATAATACCAGAAGAGAACATAGCAGAAATTTCACTCCATGCGTTGATTCTCCACCAAAACCATCTTAAAATAAAAATTAATCCAGTTCCTGCACCAAACATTAAGATATATTTAAAAATTTGAACTGCATTGGTAAGCGCTAATGCAAGTAAAGTACTTAATGCCATTAGTACAACCGTAGCAATTCGCCCTATATTTACCTGAGTTTTTTCTGTAGCATCTTTATTAATGAACTGTTTATATATATCATTGACGATATAAGATGCTCCCCAGTTTAAATGTGTTGAGATCGTAGACATATATGCAGAAATCAAAGACGCCACTACAATTCCCATAAGTCCACTTGGTAATTTTGTTAGCATTGCAGAATATGCAAGGTCATGCCCAAGTTTGTCTTGAGTAACATTGGGAAAAGCTTCTTGTATACTGGTAAGATCTGGGAATACAATTAAAGATGCTAATGCTACAATAATCCAGGGCCACGGTCTAACAGCATAATGCATTATATTAAAAAAGAAAGTAGCACCAATTGCATGATTTTCATTTTTTGATGCGAGCATTCGTTGTGCTATATATCCACCACCTCCTGGTTCTGCACCAGGATACCAGGAACTCCACCATTGTATTGCCAGTGGAATAACCAGCAGAGAGATCAATGCTTCTTTATTATCAAAATCGGGTACCAGAGAAAGTTTGTCTTTTACATTAGGATGAGCAATTAGATTTTCTAATCCGTTTATTTCTGGTAGATTAACACAATAGTAGGCAGCGCCGATTGCACCCGCCATAGCCACAAAAAACAATAAAAAATCAGAGTAAACAACTCCTTTAAAACCTCCCAAAGCACTAAAAATCATCGTTACAACCGCTGCATAACCAACAGTTTCTATAGCCGATAAACCAAGCATCACCTGCCCAATTTTGATAGCCGCCAGTGTTACGCCAGACATTGCCAGAATATTGAAAATAACACCTAGATATACTGAGCGGAATATTCTAAGAAAACGAGCTGGTTTACCAGAGTATCTAAGTTCATAAAACTCCATATCTGTATTTACATTTGATCGTCGCCATAATCTGGCATAAATAAATACAGTTAAGAGACCTGTTAATAAAAAAGCCCACCATACCCAATTACCAGCTACACCATCTTGCCGTACAATATCGGTTACCAAATTAGGAGTATCTGTAGAAAAAGTAGTAGCAACCATAGAAAACCCTAATAGCCACCATGGCATATTTCTTCCTGATAAAAAATATTCTGATGTACTTTTACCAGATTTTTTCGAAACTACAATACCAATAAGCAAAGTAATTAAAAAGAAAAATATAATGATTGAATAATCTAAGGGACTAAGTTCCATACTTGAGTTTTACTTTAATGAATTTGATTTTTTATCACATCAAGTAACAAATGTATTAAATCAATCTTTATGTTGTAAAGGATATGCTAGAGTAAGTGTAACTCCTTTTCCTAGCGATGATGTATACTCTAGTTTTGCTTTTACCAAAGATGCTCGACTTTTTATATTTAACAAACCAGAATTTGCCTGTACCGATTGGGGATCAAATCCAATACCATCATCCTGAATTGTAATATGAAGTGCTTCTGGAGTATACGCTAACTCTACTTCAAGTTTTGAAGCCTCTGCATGTTTTATAGTATTAGAGAAAAATTCCTGAATGATACGATACAGGATAATCTCGTCTTTGGGATCAATATATACTTCTTCTCCTTTTACGGTGAGTGAAGGTGTTAAAAAATTAAGTTTTTCAAAACGTTTGAGTTCTACCTCGATAGATTTCTCTAATCCCACATTTTGAATAACCTCATGATTTAGCGTTTTGGATAAAGTTCGTATTTCCTGCAAGCTATCTCCTACTAGCTTTCTAACATCTTGTAGTGATTCTGATGTCTTATCATCTATGGTGGCTCCCATAATATTAATTTGCATCACAGCAGTAGACAGCAACTGTCCGATATTATCATGAAGCTCCCAACTTACATTTTTAAGTGCTTGCTCCTGTATCTCTATTCGGGATTTAAAAATCTCATCCTCAAAACGTTGTTCTGCTTTTAGTTTATCCAAAAGTAATTTGTTTTTTCGGCGCTGAAAAGCCACAAAGAATATGATGCCAAATACTACAAAAAATAGAATAATAACGATAAAATAGATTATTAATAAGATTTGTTCTTTCGCAAGCATACTATAAACCCAATAATATAGCAAGTATACATAAAAATATTTGCAGAATATAAAATAATACTTCTAAATTTAAAGAAATCACTATTAAGCTTCTTTGAATATTGAAAGTAAATATCTATTGGAGTTATTACTAAATGAAACACTAATGCTCCTATAGCGATATAAAAAGCCAATAATTTATAAAAAACCAGAATTTTCTCACTTAATAACACTTCATGGAAATAAAGCAAAACACTCAAAAGCAAAGCTAGAGATCCGAAAACATCTGTTAATGTTGAAAGTTCATTAAAAAAAACATCTGAAAAAATTAAATTAGAAATTGTTGAAATTATAAATAAATAAACCAAAATTGTCAATCCTTTTTTCGAAGTTTTGTTATTAAGGTTACTTCTAAAATACAGAATATATAAAATATAACTTAAAAGAATTGAAATATTAAAAAGCCATGTGTTTTTATCAAATATAGTATTTTTAAGAAAGAATAATTCTTCAAATGTATTAATTGCATAAGGTAATAAAGCAAAAATTTCAAATAAAACGTTAATCCAGAGCAAAAGAACTAAATATTTTACTGAAGTATCCTGTTTATTATTTTTCTTATAGTAAACAGTTCCTATGATTGCTGAAGAAATTTCCAGTACAATAACTAGATAAACAACACATGACAATTGTTCCATTTATTAATAATCATTTGATTTAGAGTCTCCACCAGCACCAGCACCACCACTAGATGATCTATTATAAGGTGCAATTTTATAGTTATTCGGCGCACCATCTACTCCTTTACCCATCTCCCCAGCAGGTGCTCCTGTTGGTGCTAAAAATACAGTTGAGTATCCTTTTTTCATTTTGCATTTAGATTCTGGATATGCTCCAAAATAGATTCGTATCCCTGGGTTATCAATCCCCTGTTTTTTAGATTTTTTCTTTACATATTTAAGATATTCCTGTAATTCTTCGACACTCCACCAGAATTCTCTGGTATCTTCACACCCTATACACTTATCAATTTCTGGTGCTCTGGTATCACACCATACTTTTTGGAGCTCTCTCGCCTCCTCTATACTAATACATTTTTTAGGTTTTCCACCTTTTTTTAGTAAATTGTTTCCCATGATATTATACTATTATTTAGATTAAATTAAGTTATACTGCTGCTAATATATCCAAAAAACATACAGTAAAACAAATGCATATTACCTTAAATTCAAAAACCAAACACCTCCTATATAGCAGCAAATGGGTGTTTTTCAGTAAATTAAAACATCTGATAAAAAACTTAAAATAATCACAAAGGGGATTTGTCCCCTGTAGAAAATAGGGTGTTTTTCCCCTGTTGAGAGAAGAGATAAGTACTGTAACTCGTTGTATATTTTTACATTTTTGATTTAAAAAAGCTATTTTTAATAACCTAGTTAAGCCTCTCGACAGGTTTGTCTTGAGTTTATTGATGTATTATCCTTTATATATGTAAAACACAATCTATCTCAAAATTCAATTAATCTAA
>CAKMZM010000247.1 GCA_929200365.1 uncultured Flavobacteriaceae bacterium
CCAGGAGTTGTCTTAGATTCTGATGAGAGTATGTCTATACGGTTAAATATAGTTTCCAAGAAAGTAACAAATAAACGAATGATTAAAGTTTTTAGAAAAGGCTTTGATGATGCAATGTTTGGTAATACCCAAGCCTTAGATGTAAGAATCGAAAATTTTTTAAAATTGTTTACTTCACCTATGCAGATCAATGATTACTTCGATTTAGTATATATCAAAGGAAAAGGAATTAAAACCTATAAAAATGGTGAAGAACTTGGTTTTATAAAAGGTAGAGATTTTAAATATGCCCTATTTAAAATCTGGTTAGGAAATGAACCTGCTTGCAAACTTATTAAAGGAGGAATGTTAGGGTTGAGTAAGTAAGGAATACAACTTTATATAAGTGAGTCCGATTTAATTATTTAAATCGGACTTTTTTTATTCTTAAAAATTAAACTTTATTCTATGGGTTAAACTCGTATTTTTGTTGTTTTACACTAAACTATTCCAAACCTTGTTATAATTGGTAATGTCATACTTTGTAAATGTAATTCTTCCTATACCTCTTGATAAAGAGTTCACCTATAGTATTAATAAAACTGAAGCTGCATTTTTACAACCAGGAATGCGCGTGGCTGTTCAATTTGGAAAAAGTAAGGTATATGCTGCTTTGGTGACAAAGATACATCAAAACCCACCTTTGGTATATGAAGCTAAAGAAATAGAACATATTCTTGATGAATCCCCAATAGTTACTCAACATCAGTTAGAGTTATGGTCTTGGATTTCTAACTATTATATGTGTACAAAAGGAGAAGTAATGAGAGCTGCTCTTCCTGGA
This sequence comes from uncultured Flavobacteriaceae bacterium, assembly GCA_929200365.1. Classification (GTDB taxonomy): domain Bacteria; phylum Bacteroidota; class Bacteroidia; order Flavobacteriales; family Flavobacteriaceae; genus Aquimarina. The sequence goes on from CAKMZM010000247.1 coordinate 824, forward strand.
GCCTTTTTACTAGAAAGTGAAACTATAATTCTAAAAAATAAAAAATCTCTTTTTGATGAATCCCTTTTAAAAGATGATGAATTTTTGATTTATGAAGCATTACAATATCAAAGCTTGCTTCGTATACAGGAAGTGATGAGTATTGTTAGTAAGAAAAACGTGCTACCCGTCATAAAACGATTAATAGAAAAAGAGATTATTACAATTCAGGAAGAAATTTATGAACAATACAAACCCAAAATAGTTCGGTATATTCGATTAAACACAACATACACTAAAGAAGAAACACTACGAGGCTTACTAGATACAATGACCAGAGCACCTAAACAGCGAGAGGTGTTGATGCATTTGTTTACATTACAAGCTCAAGCTACCAAACCAATTAAGGTAAGTGAACTTATAAAAACCTCTAATAGTTCTGCAGCCGTAATACGAGCATTAGTTGATAAGAGTATATTAGACGAATATCATTTGCAAACCGATCGTGTTCAATATATAGGAGAAACGACAGGAAATACCAAGCAACTTAATGAATATCAGCATAAGGCGTATGAAGAAATAAAAGATTCTTTTCAAAATAAAAACGTATGTCTTTTTCATGGAGTTACTTCATCTGGTAAAACAGAAGTATATGTAAAACTTATAGAACAAACTATTCAGAAAGGAGAACAGGTGTTGTATTTACTACCAGAAATAGCGCTAACAACACAACTCATTACTCGATTGCAAGAGTATTTTGGAGAAAAACTTACAGTATATCATTCTAAGTATTCTGTTAATGAAAGAGTAGAGGCATGGAACAATGTAAAAGCAGGGAAATTAAAAGCACAGGTAATTATTGGAGCCAGATCTTCAATATTTTTGCCATTTGCCAATTTAGGATTAATCATAGTAGATGAAGAACACGAAAATACTTTTAAGCAATATGACCCTGCCCCAAGATATCATGCCAGAGATACAGCAATTGTTTTGGCTAAAATGTTTTGTGCTAAAGTAGTATTAGGATCTGCGACTCCAGCTCTCGAAACATATTATAATGCTCAGCAAAAAAAATATGGATTTGTACAATTAACCAGAAGATATGGCGATGTATTAATGCCAGAAATTAATTTGGTAGATATAAAAACCAAATATAGAAAAAAAGAAATGACAGGGCATTTTAGCGATACCTTGTTAACAGGTATTGATGATTCGTTAAAAGAAGGAGAACAAGTTATTCTTTTTCAAAACAGAAGAGGGTATTCTCCTGTTGTAGAATGTAATACTTGCGGGCACTCTCCTCAATGTCCAAATTGTGATGTTAGTCTTACGTTTCATAGCTATAGAAACCAACTGCGGTGTCATTACTGTGGGCATCATATAGCAATGCCTCAGAAGTGTGTGGCTTGTGATAGTGTTGATTTAACTACAAAAGGTTTTGGAACAGAACAAATAGAGAAAGAGCTTGAAGAACTATTTCCTAATCATACTATTGGGAGGATGGATCAGGACACAACCAGAGGAAAACATGGGTATGAAAAGATTATAAATCGTTTTGAAGAAGGAGATATTGATATTATGGTGGGTACGCAAATGCTATCTAAAGGACTGGATTTTAGAAACGTAAGTTTAGTAGGTGTAATGAATGCAGATAACCTACTTAATTTTCCTGATTTTAGGGCACATGAACGCAGTTTTCAATTAATGCAACAAGTAGCGGGTAGGGCAGGTAGAACCAAAAAAAGAGGTAAAGTTTTGATTCAAACGTATAACCCTTTTCACCAAATACTGCAACAGGTATCTGTTAATGATTATTTTGGAATGTATGTGGATCAAATTGAAGAAAGGCATCAATATAAATACCCTCCTTTTTATAAAACAATAAAAATAACAGGCAAACACAAAGATTATAACAGAGTGAATGATGCTACAAATTGGTTAGCTAAATCTCTTAGAAATGTATTTAATAATAATGTACTAGGACCAGAATTTCCTCCTATTTCAAGAATACGAAATCAATATCATAAAAATATAGTTATAAAAATACCACAAGGGCAATCTTTAAATAAAACAAAAGAGGTAATAAAAAAAATCTATACTTCTTTTAAAAGTATAAAAGAATTTTCAGGGGTACGAGTCATAATTAATGTAGATAACTATTAATTATTCAGACACAGGTTTCATTAAGTTACACACTTCGTGTTTTAGTGCCAGTCAAAGCATCAATTAGAGCATGTTTCTTATGTCGGCTAAGCGGTATTTTTTCATCCGCAATTTCTATATTACGACTATTATAACGCTCTACTTTATCTAGATTAACAATATAAGATTTATGAATTCTTAAAAAACGATCATGAGGTAATTGTGCTTCAAAGGATTTCATTGTTGCTAATACAACAATAGGATCACCTTCTTCCATAATAAGTTTTACATAATCTCCTAAAGCTTCCACATACTTTAGTTGATTAAGAAAAATTTTCCGTTTTTTTAGATTACTTTTTACAAAAATATAATCATCATCTTCTACAACAGTATTTTCTCCTCCTATTCTAGACATGCTAAGGGCTTTATCAACAGCAGCATTAAAACGATCTTTTTTTAATGGTTTTCTTAAATAATCTATTGCATCATAGTCAAAAGCTTTAAAAGCATATTTTGTTTTTCCTGTGACAAAAATTATGTGAGGTTTATTTTCTAAATCATCCAAAAGATCAAAGCCAGTAAGGATTGGCATTTCAATATCTAAGAATAATAAGTCCACTTTTGTATCGAGTAAACCATTTTTTGTCTCAATAGCATTATTCCACTCAGCCACTAATTCTAGTGAAGAATGTTCGTCTATTAGTTTTACAATAGCTAGTCTCTGGAGGCGGGAATCATCTACTACCGCACATTTTAATTGAGATTGATTCACTTGTTTAGTGTTATAAATTGCAAGTACAATATTAATAAATATATCTTGTTTTTACAAACAATTTTGGCTTTTTGTCGATAAAAATAGTGTTTCGTCGAAATGATATTAAGGTTTGAAAACCCAAAAAATAATATTATATTTGCAGCCAATTTTAATTTAGATTTTATGAATCAATACGAAACTGTTTTCATCTTGAATCCCGTTTTATCTGAAGATCAGATAAAGGAAACAGTTAAGAAATACGAAGACATTCTTGTTTCTAATGGTGCCAAGATGATATCAAAAGAGGATTGGGGGCTTAAAAAGCTTGCATATGCAATCCAACACAAAAAAAGTGGGTTTTATCACTTATTTGAGTACCAAGTATCTGGTGAAGCTATAAATGCTTTAGAAGTTGAGTACAGAAGAGATGAGCGAGTAATGCGTTATCTTACTGTACGCCTTGATAAGCATGCAATTGCTTGGGCAGAGAAAAGAAGAAACAGAAACAAACAAAAAGCTTAATTTATGTCATCTATAGAACAACAGGCTAAAGGAAAAAAAGACGGAGAGATCAGATATCTTACTCCTCTTAATATAGATACATCAAAAACGAAGAAGTATTGTCGTTTTAAGAAATCTGGTATTAAATATATTGATTATAAAGATCCAGATTTTTTAATGGCATTTGTAAATGAGCAAGGTAAATTATTACCTCGTCGTCTTACAGGAACTTCGTTAAAATATCAACGTAAAGTAAG
>CAKMZM010000248.1 GCA_929200365.1 uncultured Flavobacteriaceae bacterium
TTTCAAAACATAAAAATTTACAATGTTTCCTAAATTAAAAACAGAAAGATTACTTCTAAGACAACTAACAGAAAGTGATGATCAGGTGATTTTATTTTTACGATCTGACCAAACCGTTAATGCACATGTAACAAGAACAAAAACAAATACAATCGAAGAAGCTATCAGTTTTATCAACAAAATTAACAAAGGGATTGATGAACAGAATTGGCTACTTTGGGGAATTACGATAAAAAACAACCCCAAACTTATAGGTACTATTTGTTTATGGAATTTCTCTGAAGATAGAAAAACAGCAGAAGTAGGCTATGACTTACATCCAGAGTTTTATAAACAAGGGATTATGAATGAAGCATTAAAAAATATCTTAAATTATGGATTTGAAGTTTTAAAACTAGATACTATAGAAGCCTTTACACATCGAGATAATGAAGCTTCAAAAAAGCTATTGATCAGAAATAACTTTTATCATATTGAACATCGAAAAGATAGTAACAATGAAGATAACATCATTTTTTCTATTGCCAAAGAGAGATCATAAATAATCCTACTTTGCTATCTTACAAATGGTGTTGGTAAAAATGCGTTAGGGATTGCAGTGAAAATCCCACAGCCCGACGAAGGGAGGTGCGAGGAATTGTAACGAAAAGCCCGACCCGATAGGGAAACGCCCTTTGATGACAAAATAGGAATAAATAAAAATATAAAGTGATTTAAACTTTTTTGATTGAAGCAAAAACAAGTTTTTAGTAAATATCCTTGGGGAAAGCCAGAGGTATTATATTCTAAAAAATCAATAAACCAGAAATAAGACCTAAAAATAAATGACAAAAATTAGTATCCAAGGAATACAATTTGATAAGAAATCTTCTTTTCAGCGAGGTCCAGAGTTAGCTCCTCCCCTAATTAGAGAAGCATTACACTGCGGTTCGCTTAATTTATTTACCGAAAACGGAATCACAATCGAAGATTCCCGAATAACAGATAAAGGAGATTTTGATATTTTAAATTATTTTGATATCGAAACCATAACCTCGAATCATTTAGAACCTGAAACAAAAGTTTTTACTCTAGGAGGAGATCACTCTATTACATTTCCTATTATTAAGGCTCATCATAAAAAATATCCAAAATTAGATATTTTACATATCGATGCACATTCTGATTTGTATGATAATTTTGAAGGTGATACACACTCTCATGCCTGTCCTTTTGCAAGAATTATGGAAAACGGATTCGCTGCCAGATTAGTTCAGGTAGGGATTAGAACACTAAATACACATCAGGCAGAGCAGGTAGAAAAATTTGGCGTAGAAATTCATCAAATGAAAAATCTGGATGTAACCAAAATATCTCAATTTGATAATCCTGTATATATCTCATTAGATATGGATGGTTTTGATCCAGCTTATGCGCCAGGAGTTTCGCATCATGAGCCAGGAGGGTTATCATCTAGACAAGTAATCGATTTAATACATCATATAAAAGGCGAAGTCATTGGGGCAGATATCGTAGAATACAATCCTAATAGGGATTTTCAGAATATGACAGCATTTCTGGCTGCCAAAATGATGAAAGAAATTTTAGGAAAGATGTTGTAGCAGGTTTTAAGCCAGAACGTTTGACTCTATGTATTATACTGAAGTTATTTTATTTTTTTGTGTTTAAGTAAGAGCATTATACCATTTCTGATTTAAATGATTTAAAGTGTCGTCATGACTCTCAAAATAATAATTTTAAGGCAACAAGGAGTTTAAACATGCTCTAAGCTCATCTTAAAAATTATACAAATCAGTTAACAATTATTTTTTTTGTGGCCGATCCTCCCCTACTACTTTTAATCCTAATTAGATAGATTCCTTTGCCCAAAGACAGATTACGGGTAGATATCCTATTTGTGCCAGGTTTTAGATGTATTTGCTTTTTTTTATTTCCTAAAATTGTATAAATAGTTGCCGTAACTTTTCCTTTAGTAAAGCGATTTATATTCAATGAAAAAACATCTCTTGTTGGGTTTGGCAAAATAGAAATTTCTGAAGGTTTAAACTCAAGGTTTTCACTATCAGATTTGGTAACCTCATCCTTATTAGAGTTTACAGGAATAAATTGCCAATGCTGATTTTGATCGCTACTATCAGAGCTTCGCAAATGAGCATTTTGTTTATTTTCTCCTCCATTATTATCATCTATAGAAACGCTGGTAGAATTACGTTTCTCTAATCTAAAATACCTTCTTTCAACATTTACTTTTTTCCAATGTTGATTAAAGTTATTTTTGTTATATCTCCACAAACGTAAATTTTGCACATTACCATCCTCAGTACCTCCATCCAAAGCAAAACGAGTTCCCTTTTTTATATAAGAATAATACCCTTTTCCTTGGTAAACCTCAACCCATTGTTTATTTATATTATTAGGATTGTTAAACCAGAGATATACATTCTGGCCATTGGCTCCTCCTTTAGCTCCATCCAAGGCATATTCTAAAGCATTTCTTTTTACCATACGTGCAATCGATGAAGATACAGGCATTGCGATTCTTTCTCCAGAAGTAGATAAACCAGACTCATAGAATTCATTATAACCAAGAATTTTTACTTCATTTTCTACCATTTCATCAATCATCAAACCTTCTGGATTTTCAACAATATTATGATCAGATTCTATTTTTATTTCCTTCCTCAGGTCTTTCTTTAGCTGTTCACCTTGTGCAAAATTAACATCAGACATTACTATAACAACAATATATAAGAGCATACTTCTTACATATGTTAAACACCTATTATTACTATAATTTGAGTTTATGTTTTTACTACTCATGAGAATAAAATTAAATACTTATTTAAGATAGACATTAAGTTTAGTTAGCCTATATTTTTTTTGACACACTCTTAAATGCATCAAAACTGTATTTCATTAACTGATTCTCTAATTTTACTCAGACAACAATCAGTAATTTTTCTCTTATTCTTTTTCTGAAGGAAATACGTTGGTTAATTCTGTAGTACCTTTATTCCGACCACAAGGTAGAAAAGAAAATTCACTCCTCAAAAAAGTTTAGCAATCAAAATTTAAAATACATATATTAATACCTATTTTTGCTCCTTTATAGGAAAAATACATGATCTCACAAGACACCATAGTAGCATTAGCAACCCCATCAGGAGCAGGAGCTATAGCAGTCATTCGCGTCTCTGGAAAAGAAGCTATTACTATCTGCTCTCCTTTATTTCGATCTGTGAGCAGAAAAGAATTGAGCACTCAAAAAAGTCATACTATCCATTTGGGACATATTATTGATGAGAATAGAATACTTGATGAAGTCTTGATATCTATTTTTAAAGGTTCTAATTCCTATACTGGGGAGCCCACTATAGAGATTTCTTGTCACGGCTCTACATATATCCAACAAGAAATCATTCAATTATTATTACGTAAAGGATGTAGAATGGCTAATGCAGGGGAGTTTACACTACGAGCATTTATTAATGGAAAACTAGACCTTTCTCAAGCCGAAGCTGTAGCCGATCTTATAGCTTCTGATTCTGAAGCTTCTCACCAAATTGCAATGCAACAAATGCGTGGTGGTTTTTCTAATGAGATTCAAAAATTAAGAGATGAACTCCTTAACTTTGCTTCTTTGATAGAACTAGAGTTAGATTTTGCCGAAGAAGATGTAGAATTTGCAGATCGCACTCAGTTTAGAGATTTAATTTCCAGAATTATAAACGTATTAAAACGTCTTATTGATTCTTTTGCTGTGGGTAATGTTATCAAAAATGGAATCCCAGTAGCTATTGTCGGGGAACCTAATGTTGGGAAATCTACTTTGCTTAATGCCCTGCTCAATGAAGAAAGAGCTATCGTATCAGATATTGCAGGAACAACTCGTGATACTATAGAAGATGAAATTACTATTGGTGGCATAAGCTTTAGATTTATAGATACTGCAGGGATACGAGACACCAAAGATGTAGTAGAAAGTATAGGTATTCAAAAAACATTTGAGAAAATTGAACAAGCGCAAGTCGTAATCTACTTAGTAGATAGTTCTTTATTGAAAAGTGATCGTATAAAAGAACTAAAAACAGAAGTCGGAAAAATAACGAATAAGTACCCACAAAAACCTTTAATCGTTGTTGCTAATAAAGTTGATAAACTCAATAAGGATCAAATTGAAAACCTAAAATCTGAAATCGAAAATATCCACTTACTTGCTGCCAAAACCAGTCTGGGAATTGAAGCTTTACAAAATAAACTATTAGACCTTGTCAATATGGGAGCTCTGCGCAATAGTGAAACTATTGTTACCAATACCCGACACTATGATGCTTTACTAAGAGCATTGGAAGAAATTCAGAAAGTACAATATGGATTAGATACTGGGCTTTCTGGAGACCTTATGGCGATAGATATTCGTCAGGCTTTGTATCATTTTGG
>CAKMZM010000249.1 GCA_929200365.1 uncultured Flavobacteriaceae bacterium
AAAAAATACCTGTAACGATTATTACAGGATTTCTAGGATCTGGAAAAACGACTTTGATACACCAAATTGCTAAAAATGCAAATGGTAAACGATTAGCAATAATTGTTAATGAATTTGGAGAATTAGGAATGGATGGAGAAATTCTAAAAGGTAATGATTGTGGATGTGAAGAAGAAAATATATTAGAATTGAGTAATGGATGTCTTTGTTGTACGGTACAAGAAGAATTTTTGCCCACCATGCTTCAATTGATGGAGCGTAAACAGGATATAGACCATATTATTATCGAAACTTCTGGATTGGCATTGCCTAAACCATTATTAAAAGCGTTTAACTGGCCTGATCTGAAACCACAAATCACTGTAGATGCTGTAATTACTGTTGTCGATTGTGTAGGGCAGGCTACAGGCGAAATATGTGATCGTGATAAAGTACAATCTCAGCGATTTGATGATGAAAATCTGGATCACGAATCTTCTATCGAAGAATTATTCGAAGATCAGCTTTCTTGTGCAGACTTGATTATAATGACCAAATCAGATTTAATCAATACAGAAGAATATAATCAAGTGAGAGATATTATCCAGAATCGTGTTGGTGACAACATCAAGCTAATTTCTGCTGTAAAAGGTAATATACCTACCAATGTGTTATTAGGAATTGATGCTAAAGCCGAAGACTATGTAGATGACAAACATTCTCATCATGAACACCACCACCATAATCATGATGAACATGATCATCACCATCACGACCACGATCATGATGATTCGATCAATTCTATCGTGATAGAAATTAAAGCACCTCATACTCCAGAATCGCTAATCAAAAATTTAAAAACATTAGTGGCAGAACACCATATCTACAGGATTAAAGGAATTATCTACGTGCCTAGTAAGCCCATGCGTATGATTGTTCAGGGAGTGGCAGATCGGTTTGAAAACTATTTTGATAGAAAGTGGATCGATGGAGAAATCAAGGCTACTCGATTAGTAATTATCGGTGAAGAACTCGAAGAACAAGAGATTCAGAAAATATTAGAAGAAAAATTGCTGGTAGGAGAAGAAGTATAACCATTCATTGACATAAATTTCAGTATTAATTTAAAATTTTTAATCCCTTGAAAATATACACACGTAAAGGAGATACGGGTAAAACTGGAGTCTTTGGAGGAAAAAGAGAATTTAAAGATTCTGCACGTATAGAATGTAATGGAGCTTTAGACGAAGCGAATTCTACTATTGGATTACTACGTGCAAAATTAGGTAATGAGCACGAATGGCAGTCAAATCTTCATAAAATTCAAAAAGACCTTATGGATATGATGTCACACCTTGCAAGACCATCAGATTCTAAAAAAGAAAACCCTAATCCCAAACCTAAAGACGGAGCAGATTTTTGTGAACAATGGATGGACGAAATGGAAGCCAATATTAGCTCTCCATCTGATTATTTTTTATTACCAGGAGGAAATGAAATTTCTGCATTATGTCATGTGTGTAGAACACAAATAAGAAGAGGCGAACGTAGATTGGTTACCTTAATGCATGAAGACCCCAAATCTGTAGAAGAATATGTGGTTGCCTATATTAATAGACTTTCAGATTTATTTTTCACCATGGCTAGAACAGAAATGGATAAAGCTGGAGTAGCAGAAGAAAAATGGCAATTGTTTTTGTATAAAAGAAAAAAGAAAAGAACATAACGGTTTTGCATACAATTTATGGAATAGCTTTAGGCCCTGGAGACCCAGAACTTCTTACACTTAAAGCGTTACGAATACTAAAAGAAGTCGATCTTATCTTTTATCCGGGATCTATTACCAAAGATCAAAAAAAGAGCTTCGTATATCCTATATTACAATATCATAGATTAGAGTATAAAGAACTAAAAGGGTTTTTCCTAAATATGTCATATGATCGCCAAGAGGCTTCAAAAACGTATGCAGCAACGATAAAAGACATAGAAAAAGCTTATCAGGAAGGGAAAAAAATAGCGATTGTATGTGAAGGAGACATTAGCCTATATGCTTCTTTTTCATATATATTAAAAGTGCTTCAAGAATTGCAATTACCAGTATCTTTAGTACCAGGAATCAATTCTTTTTCGCTGGGAGCGTCGCAACATCAAATACCTTTAAGTTTACTTAATGATAAAGTTGCAATCGTTCCAAGAGTAAAAAATATTGCAGAAATCTCTAAATACTTTTTAGAATTTGATACCGTGATATTAATGAAAATACGTTCTGGTTGGAATGATTTTCACTCAGAATTAGCACAGAAAGATTGGAAATGTTATTATTGTGAACGTTTAGGAACCAATCAAGAATATATGACAACAGATTTAACCACTCTGACCAATAGAGAAATCCCATATTTCTCATTATTAATTATCAAGAAATGATCAAAGTTGTAGGACTAGGTCCAGGACATTCAGATTATATCATTCCAATGGCTACACAGGCAATTTCTGAAGCTTCAGTAATTATAGGATATCACTATTATTTTCAATTTATTCAGCATATAGTACGTCCTGATACTTTATGTATCGGGAAAGAATTAAGTGAAGAAGAAAAAAGAGCAGAAATTGCAATACAACATGCTTTAGAAGGAGAAGATGTTGTCGTTGTTGGTTCTGGAGATGCCAGCATATATGCAATGGCATCTATAGTATATCAAAAAGTTGCAGAGCAAAAATTAGACATTCATGTAGAGACAGTACCAGGTATTTCTGCCTTTATCACAGCAGGAAGTAAATTGGGAGCTATATTGGGTCATGATTTTTGTTGTATTTCCTTATCTGATTTAATGACCCCCTGGACCACAATAGAAAAGCGTATTCATGCTGCGGCAATGGGAGATTTTGTAACAGGATTATATAACCCAAAAAGTAAAAAACGCTATTGGCAATTGGGAGCATTGAAAAATATTTATCTGAAATATAGACCTAAAACGACACCTGTAGCAATATGTAAACAATTAGGAAGAGCAGAAGAAGAGATTAAAATCACCACTTTGGAAGAGTTAGATGTCGATGAGGTAGATATGTTTTGTGTAGTATTAATAGGAAATAGCCAAACTTTAAGATATAAAGATCATCTCATCACACCAAGAGGATATTTGAATAGAAAACCTGAAACTGGTGAAGAAATTCAACAAGCCAGTTTTAAAGAAATACTAGATAATATCCCATCAAATACATTAGCAGAAGATGCGTTATGGGCAGCAATACGATGTATCCATACCTCTGGTGATTTTGAATATATCAACTACTTAAAAACTTCTGAACATGCCATTACGATATGGCATGATTATCTCATAAACGGAGGAACTATTGTTACCGATGTAACTATGGTAGCTGCAGGAATCACAAAAGCATACACATCTAAATATAATAATGAAGTAATTTGTATGCTAAACGATAAAGAATCTTTTCAGCTTGCTGAAAAAGAAGGATTAACCCGAACACAGGCGGGAATAAAACTTGCAGCAAAAAAACATCCAAAAGCATTATTTGTTATAGGAAATGCACCCACAGCATTAATCGAGATTGCAGACCAGATTCAAAAAGGAATACTATCTCCAGCAGGAGTAATTGGAGCGCCAGTAGGATTTATCAATGTAATCGAATCTAAAGAACGATTAAAAACAATATCACACATTCCATATGCATTAATAACTGAAAAACGAGGCGGAAGTAATTTTGCAGCGGCTATTGTTAATGCAGTATTTACTCTTAAGGAAGCTAAAATGTAATGATTTATGAGCGAACACCCTCAACGCATATTTGATAAAAAAGAACAAGTATTACTTGAAGAGATCATGGCACATCGCAGGGATGTGAGAGGAAATCATTTTTTGAGTACTCCTATACCGCAAGAAGTCATTGATAAGATAATACAAGCGGCATTGGTAGCACCCTCTGTGGGATTTTCGCAACCCTGGGAATTTGTATTGATCAGGAATCAGAAAACAAAGCAAGCTATAAAAGAAACTTTTTCTGAAGAAACAGAACGAGCAGCGGTACAGTTTACAGATGAAAAACAAAAAGAATATATCAAACTTAAATTAGAAGGAATTTTAGAATCCCCTTTAAATATAGCTGTGTTTTACAAACCCAAAGAAGGTCCTGTACTTGGGCAAACAAGTATGCCCAATATGGGTAGATATAGTGTAGTTTGTGCAATACAAAATATGTGGTTGATGGCAAGATCATTAAATATAGGGATGGGATGGGTAAGTATTTTGGATCCAGAAAAAGTAAAACAAGTATTACAGGCACCTAAAGAAAATCAGTTGATAGGGTATCTATGTCTTGGATATACAGATATGTTCTATAATCAACCTGAATTAGAACTAAAAAAATGGGATCGTAAAAA
>CAKMZM010000250.1 GCA_929200365.1 uncultured Flavobacteriaceae bacterium
TTTTAACTAAAGTATATTCAAAATTTTAGTACATGACAAAAATTAACTGTGAATAATAATACGCCTAATAATTTTATAGTCTATCAAGACATTAATAATCAATTACTTAAGTTTTATCCTAATTTTTTGTCATGTACTTAGATTCAAAATATATATTTTCATTTAGAGCTGCATCGTTTTCTATCGACAATTTATTATGAATTATGTATTTTTGAATATAAATAGACTTCATATCCATTCTATATGTCAATTTCAGTATCCAATATTTCTAAATTTTATAATGATCAAAAAGCACTTAATGCTATCTCTTTTGAAATAAAGCAAGGTGAGATTGTTGGTTTTCTAGGTCCTAACGGAGCTGGAAAATCAACTATGATGAAAATTCTGACTACTTATCTTGATCCTTCAGAAGGCTCTGCCGTTGTTAATAATTTTGATATACATTCTCAATCTATTGATGTACAGAAAAGTATAGGATATCTTCCTGAACATAATCCTCTGTATCTGGAGATGTATGTACGGGAGTATTTAGCATTTAATGCTCGGGTATATAAGGTTTCGAAATCCAGAATTGAAGAAGTAATCAAATTAACAGGACTAACTCCAGAGGCTAATAAAAAAATTAACCAGCTTTCTAAAGGGTATCGACAGCGAGTTGGTTTGGCATGTGCATTACTTCATGATCCTCAAGTTTTAATATTAGATGAACCTACAACTGGTTTAGATCCTAATCAACTAATAGAGATTAGGGAATTAATAAAAACAATAGGTAAAGAAAAAACTGTTTTTTTATCGACTCACATAATGCAAGAGGTTGAAGCAATGTGCGATCGCGTTATTATTATTAATAACGGAGAAATTGTTGCAGATAAGTATCTACATGAAATAGCAGATGATACCGAGCAAATCATCGAAGTAGAGTTTGATTATCGTATAGAGGAAGCTTTTTTACAAAAACTACCTAATGTAAGTAATGTAAAAAATATTCATGAGTTTATCTATCAAATCACTTTTGACACCAAAACAGATATGCGCCCAGCAGTTTTTGACTTTGCTCATGACAATAAGTTGAAAATATTACAACTATCTCGAAAAAATAAAAACCTGGAGAGTTTGTTCAGAGAACTTACTAACCCTTCTTAGCTATACTTTATTTAACCCTCTAATGATGCATTAAATAGTTTATTTTCTCAATCTTTTTGTTACAAAATTTTACCACAACTAAAGTTATGGAAAAAAGATATTATATATCAAAAAATTAAATTGACATTGCTCTATGTTTTGGTGTTAGCAACTATTAGTCCTGCTTTGCCATCTTACAAAAGATGTTGGTAAAACGCGTTAAGAATTGCAGTGAAAACCCCACAGCCCGACGACAGGAGGTGCGAGAAATTGTAACAAAAAGCCCGACCTGATAGAGAAACGCTCACAAATAACAAAGGAGGATTAGAATAAAAAAAACTTACTTTAATAATTGAACTACATTTCTTTTATATAGTTTCCCAATAGGAATAAAAATATTTTTGATAAATATTCTGTTACCTTCAATACTTTTGATATATTTTGGAGCAACTGCAAATGATTTATGAACTTGTAAAAAATCTTCTTTTGGCAATAATTCCAAAACAGATGATAATTTTTCTCGAATAGTTATTGTTTCATTTTTCGTTACAACTTTGGTGTAATTCCCTGATGCTTCTATAAATAAAATATTATTAATTTCTACTTGTGTATACTTTTTATTGTTCTTTAGAAAAATACGTTTCGAAATTGTGTTTGTTTGTGATAAATTTGAAATGTGAGATTTGGTTGAACTAAATGTTTTATTAATTGCTTTTAAGAAACGTTCAAAACCAAATGGTTTTAATAAATAATCTGAAATGTTAAGTTCATAGCCTTTAAGAGCAAATTCTTTATAAGCAGTTGTTACAATTACTTTTGGTGGTTTTTTTAGTGTTTTAAGAAAATCAAAACCTTTTAATTTTGGCATATTCAAGTCTAAAAAAATCAAATCAACATCATTTTTATTCAAATATTCAAATGCTTCTAATCCATCGTAACAACTTTTTTTTAATTGCATATTTGGCAATAAATCACAATAGCCTTTTATAATATCATGGGCAATATATTCATCATCAATAATTAAATATGTAATCATAATTGGTTTAAAATTAATTTTGCTTTATACACGTTTTCAGATACCGAAAATGATAACTTGTGTTTATTTGGATAAACTAATTCTAATCTTCGCTTTAGGTTCTTTAATCCAACTCCAAAATCTTTAATACTTTCTGAATCATCAAAATTATTTTCTATATCAAATTGGATTTTATTTTCAAAGGTAACAATGTTAATATGCACAAAAGCACTTTCTCTTAAAATTTCTACTCCATGCTTAAAAGCATTTTCCAAAAGTATAATAAACAACAAAGGCGTCACTTTGTATTTTTCTTCAATTTGACAGTTGAACACAACATCAACCGCTTTATGATAACGCATTTTGTGAATCTCGACATAATTTTTTAAATAATCTACTTCATCTTTAAGTACTACAATTTCTTTTTCACCCTCATAGATACTATACCGCATTAAATCTGATAATTTAAGTATTAAGTCTTGAGCCTTTTTTGGGTTTTTTTTAACCAAACCGTACAAATTGTTTAGAATATTAAAAAAGAAATGAGGGTTTACTTGATTTTTTAAATGCTGTAACTCTGCTTTTGATATTTCGCTTTTTAATTTAAAAAAAGAAACAACTTGTTTTGTAAACCAAAAAACACTTAAAATTACAAGTAATACATAGTATAAAAGAACAAGTACTCCAATCGAAGTAGGGTAATTTTTTAAAAAAACAACAGATTCTTTATCTGTTGTAATTAATTCAAAAACAGTAATAGCAATTGGAATTAATGCAATCACTATTGCAATACCAATAATTATAGACCATTTTCTTTTGTTAATATTAAATATCATATCATAAAGTTAAGTTGAAATAGCTTCATAACAAAAGAAGTTGACAAACGACCCATTTGCAGTGTTCAAGTTCATCTAGAGTGAGATAAACTCATTTCATAAACATAAAGAATATTTGTATCACTTCTCTATGATTGTATATCCCAAATCATAGAACGATGGTAACATTGAAAGTATTTTTGTTAAAAATAAATTTTAAAACTCAAATTAAAATGAGAAAAAGAATATTTAGATACTTAAAACATCAAATTATAACCCTATTAATATTAGGAATTATAGCTGTTTTTTTTGGTTTATATCACGGAGCGAGCTTACATTATGGAGATAATCCATTAATGTATAATCTAGACAATGAAGGTCCTTATGTATTTTTTAAAGATAGTATTTTAAATGTAAATTACATTAAAGGAAATAGAGATGATGGCTTTTATGTTGATACAAAAGAGTATCTTATTACTTCTGATATTACTAGCATGAGTTACTTTCAAATCGACACTACAAGTTTTGATTTCACTCTCAAGTCAGATATTAAGATTCCGAAAACAAGGTATAATGATAAAAACCCAATTATAGCCATTTCAGATATTGAAGGAGGATATAAAGCATTTCGAGATTTTCTAATTCAAAACCAAGTAATTAACGATAACCTAAATTGGACTTTTGGAAAAGGGCATTTGGTTTTGGTAGGCGATTTTGTAGATCGCGGTTGGTCGGTTACACAAGTACTTTGGTTTATTTATAAATTAGAGCAAGAGGCCGAAAAAGAAGGAGGAAATGTGCATTTTATTATCGGAAATCATGAACTAAAAAATATGCAAGGTAATTACAGAGCATCAGCCAAAAAGTATCTTGCAGTATCGAATATTTTAGGAAAAGTACAAAGCGAATTATATAATCAAAATTCCTTTTTAGGAAAATGGATATCAAGTAAAAATGCAATAGAACTCATTAATGGAAATCTGTTTGCTCACGGAGGAATCCATCCTGAAGTTGCTAATTCTAACTTAAGTTTGGATGAAGTTAATCAAATTATACGAAGTAATTACTACACTCCTTATTATCAAAAAACAGAAAAAACGGTTGAGAATTTATTAAATTCAACAAAGAAAGGAATTTGCTGGTATCGAGGTTATTTTAAAGATGATTTAACACAAGAACAAGTAGAACTTGGTCTGAATAAATTTAATGCAAAGTCAATTGTAGTTGGCCATACATTACAATCTAAAGTGAATAAGCAATATAATGGAAAAGTGATAGGAATTGATGTTAAACACCCAAAAGATTATCATAAAAATTGGCCTAATGGGAAATCTGAAGGCTTGCTTATTGAAGGAAATAAGTACTACAGAGTTTTTCATAATGGAGAAAAGAAAGAAATATAACAATTG
>CAKMZM010000251.1:0-2686 GCA_929200365.1 uncultured Flavobacteriaceae bacterium
CTAAGTCTTGATTTATTTTTTGATAAATGTTCGATTTTTTCTAGTATAGAAGTTTCGTTTTGCAAACCAATAGTCTTAAAACTGAATTTAAATTTGTGAGCAATTTCTCGTATAAATAGTCTTGTCTTTTTTTTATAGTGCGTTTTAGTTTTTGATAGTTCTTAGGAGTTTCTTAAATAAGTGCCATAACTACAAACTCCTAATCAAGTAGTATCATTCCTGATCCAAATTTCCCTCATTATAATCTTATTATAGTGAAAAGCTAAATACAAGTACGATGGCTAGAAAAGGCATTTCTAAAAGATCAAAATTTGCTAAGTTTCTAAACGACTATTATAATGTGTACTACGATCTTGAGCTAATAGTTCCTAAGAAGAAACGGTTACATGCAAAAAGCATTTTCTTTTCATGACTACTCAGTTTTCTTAATAGTATTGAAAAAATACTAATCTGTCTCTATTCGAGAAGACCAAATTTTGTTTATGTCGATGAAATACATAATTCCTTATGTGTAAGCATATAAAAAATCCTGCTTCAAAAGCAGGATTTTTATAAGTGAGATTTATTATTTTGTTAAAAGAATTACTTTACTTTTTCTACAATTGCTTGAAAAGCTTCTGGATTGTTCATCGCTAAATCTGCAAGAACCTTTCGGTTTAATTCGATATTATTAGCTTTTACTTTTCCCATAAATTGAGAATAAGACATACCATGTAAACGGGCACCCGCATTAATACGAGTAATCCATAATGCACGGAAAGTTCTCTTTTTGACTCTACGGTCTCTATACGAATATTGCATCGCTTTATCAACCGCATTTTTTGCTACTGTCCAAACGTTTTTGCGACGTCCGAAATAACCTTTTGCTTGCTTGAGAACTTTTTTTCTTCTAGCTCTTTTTGCAACAGAATTTACTGATCTTGGCATAATTTAAATTTTTTAGTAGTAGGCGGTCGATAACCGACACTTGATCATTTAAATTTTATTTCTTAATTCGAAAATTATCAATCTAAAATTTGTAGGCCTAACTCCTAGGTTTATACTAATTCTAACCTGATTAAAAAAAGAATTACTTTAAACGTAATTGTTCTTTAATACTATTTTCATCGCTTTTGTGCACCAATGTTGCGTGCGTTAAAGCAAGCTTACGTTTTTTAGATTTTTTTGTCAAAATATGACTCTTAAAAGCGTGCTTTCTTTTGATTTTACCAGTGCCAGTAAGCTTAAAACGCTTTTTTGCACTGGATTTTGTTTTCATTTTAGGCATTGTATCCTTGTTTTTATAATCTCACTTATTATCTTAATAACTCCTTTTGACAGGAGTTTCTTATTTTTTTGGAGCGATAAACATAATCATTCGTTTACCTTCAAGCTTAGGCATTTGTTCTACTTTACCATATTCTTCTAACTCTTGTGCTAACCTAAGCAGTAGAATTTGACCTTGATCTTTGTATATGATAGAACGTCCTTTAAAAAAGACATAAGCTTTTAATTTGGCTCCTTCTGATAGAAACTTGATTGCATGTTTTTTCTTGAACTCATAATCATGCTCGTCTGTATTAGGTCCAAACCTAATCTCTTTGATAACAACCTTAGTAGCCTTTGATTTTAAGGCTTTGTCTCTCTTCTTCTGTTCATAAAGGAATTTTTTGTAATCCATTATTTTACAAACAGGAGGTACTGCTTTAGGTGAAATTTCCACAAGATCAAGTTCTTGATCTTCAGCAAGTTGTAGCGCTTTTTTTGTTGGATAAACACCAACTTCTACATTGTCACCCACAAGACGTACTTCATCAACACGAATTTTATGATTGATTCTGTGTGCATCTTCTTTGATTACTCTTAGTGGTTTTTGAGACCTTCTTCTTCTTATTGCTATGACTTAAAATTTTAAATTAAACTTTATTTTATTGTTATCCGTTAAACGGTTTTAGTGTTCTATTAATTTCTTCTCTTGTTATTTTAGAAAACTCTTCAACTGATATCGCTCCTAAATCTTCACCACCATGTTTACGAACAGAGATAGTGTTGTCTCTCTCTTCTTGCTCTCCTACAATAATAATATAAGGAAATTTATTCATTTCTGCTTCTCTAATCTTCTTACCTATTGTTTCATTTCTATCATCAGCAAGGGCGCGAATTTCGTCATTTTCTAACAAATTTAAAACTTTTTCAGAGTATTTTTCATATTTCTCACTGATAGAGAGTATAATAACTTGTTCTGGTATTAGCCATAACGGGAAATTACCTCCCGTATGCTCCAGCAAGATAGCAATAAATCTTTCCATACTGCCAAAAGGAGCTCTGTGAATCATTACTGGTCTATGCAATTCATTATCACTGCCTTTATAAGTAAGGTCAAAACGTTCTGGGAGATTATAATCTACCTGTATAGTTCCTAATTGCCAATTTCTTCCTAACGCATCTTTTACCATAAAATCGAGCTTAGGACCATAAAAAGCAGCTTCTCCACTTTCGATTATATAATTTAATCCTTTGTCTTTTGCAGCATTTATAATAGCATTTTCTGCTTTTTCCCAATTTTCGACATCCCCAATATATTTATCAGGATTTTCTAAGTCTCTTACAGATACCTGAGCCGTAAAATTTTCAAAACCTAAAGAGCCAAAAACATACAAAACCAAATCAATTACTTTTTTAAACTCTTGATCTAATTGATCAGGAG
>CAKMZM010000251.1:2786-4334 GCA_929200365.1 uncultured Flavobacteriaceae bacterium
ACATACAAAACCAAATCAATTACTTTTTTAAACTCTTGATCTAATTGATCAGGAGTACAAAAAATATGAGCATCATCCTGAGTAAAACCTCTTACGCGAGTAAGTCCATGAAGCTCTCCGCTTTGTTCATATCTGTATACAGTGCCAAATTCGGCATATCGTTTAGGTAGGTCTCTGTACGACCAAGGTCCACTGTTGTATATCTCACAATGATGAGGGCAATTCATTGGTTTTAGTAAGAATTCTTCACCTTCAGCAGGAGTATTGATAGGTTGGAAGCTATCTTCTCCATATTTTGCATAATGACCAGAAGTAACATACAATTCTTTTTGACCAATATGTGGTGTGACTACCATTTCATAACCAGCTTTCTTTTGTGCTTTTTTTAAGAACTGCTCTAAGCGGTCACGTAAAGCAGCACCTTTTGGAAGCCAAAGAGGTAATCCTTGACCTACCCTTTGAGAAAAAGTAAAAAGACCAAGTTCTTTTCCTACTTTTCTGTGATCTCGTTTTTTTGCTTCCTCAAGTAATTCTAAATATTCTTTTAATTCTTTTTGTTTTGGAAAAGAAGTGCCATAAACCCGAGTTAATTGTTTGTTATTTTCATCACCCCTCCAATACGCTCCTGCGACACTCATAATCTTTACGGCTTTAATAAGCCCAGTATTAGGGATATGTCCTCCTCGGCATAAATCGGTAAAAGTATCGTGGTCACAAAATGTTATTGTACCATCTTCTAGACTCTCAATTAACTCAACTTTATATTCATTGTTTTCTTCTTTATATTTAGCTAAGGCATCGGCTTTAGAAACAGATCTCATTTTAAAATCATGCTTTCCTCTTGCAATTTCAAGCATCTTATTTTCGATAGTCTTGAAATCTTTTTCAGAAATAACCTGATCTCCTAAATCTACATCATAATAGAACCCATTATCAATAGCAGGTCCAATAGATAGTTTAACTTCTGGATATAATTCTTCGAGAGCTTGGGCTAAGATATGAGAAGTAGAATGTCTAAATGCTATTTTGCCTTCATCGTCTCTCCATGTATATAAAACGAGATTACCATCTGTGGTTAATTCGGTAGAGGTTTCAATAGTAGTTTCGTTAAATTTTGCGGAAATTACATTTCGAGCAAAACCTTCACTAATATCTTTTGCAACATCTATGGCAGTAACTCCATTATTGTAGTCTCTAATCGAACCATCTGGTAATGTAATCTTAATCATCTTTTTTTCTAATTAAAGAGACAAAGATAATACGATAATAAAATCCATACAATAGTATGATGCATATTTTAATTGACTAAATTAATTCTACAGGCATAAACGCAGGGAGATGTGGAGGTTGGTATTTGTAATTTTTAAATATAGGCTTACTATACTTTCTGTTATATCAATTGTAGAGTTTGTACTAAAGCTCTATAAAATAGCTCTATAATAAGATCAGATTCCTTATTTTATTTATGTAATATTTTTGTTATCAACTTGTTAAAAAAAAACATTAAAAATAGTTAAGAAAAGTTCTTGTTAGGAAGAAAAAGGATTG
>CAKMZM010000252.1:0-2993 GCA_929200365.1 uncultured Flavobacteriaceae bacterium
ATGGAAATCATTGATGCAATTATTTTAGGGATAGTACAAGGGCTTACCGAATTCTTACCAGTATCTTCTAGTGGTCATCTCGAACTTGGTAAAGCAATTTTAGGAGACAATAGTGTTCCTGAAGAGTCTTTGCTCTTTACTGTAGTACTACATTTTGCAACAGCACTTAGTACCGTAGTTGTATTTAGAAAAGATATCTTAGAGATTATACGAGGATTATTAAAATTTAAAAAAAACGAAGAAACCCTCTTTTCACTTAAGATCATCATCTCTATGATTCCGGCAGTAATAGTAGGTTTGTTCTTCGAAGAACAATTAGAAATGCTTTTTGGCAGTAACATTATGTTTGTGGGTTTTATGTTACTCATTACGGCTGCCCTGCTATGGTTTGCAGATAAAGCCAAAAGCACCCGAAAATCGGTAAGCAGCTCTAATGCATTTGTAATTGGTATTGCACAGGCGATTGCAATGCTTCCCGGGATTTCGAGAAGTGGTGCAACCATATCTACCTCGGTTCTGCTGGGAAATGACAAAACCAAAGCTGCCCGTTTTTCCTTCTTAATGGTTATCCCACTAATTTTAGGAAAAATTGCCAAAGATATACTTAGTGGTGATCTTACTTTTTCATCAGAAAACAGTATTCCTTTGGCACTCGGCTTTCTGGCTGCATTTGTCTCAGGGCTTTTTGCCTGTACCTGGATGATTTCTTTAGTAAAAAAGAGTAAGTTAACTTATTTTGCCGTATATTGTGTTCTTGTTGGCTTATTAGTCATCAGTTTTGGTTTTATGAAATAGCCCCATCTATAATGCTAACCGAACAAAATTATAAAGACGGTCAAATCCTTTTGATCGATAAACCGCTACAATGGACATCTTTCCAGGTTGTAAATAAACTTCGTTGGCTTATCCGAAAAAATTTTGGTATCAAAAAAATTAAAGTAGGTCATGCAGGAACACTTGATCCTCTTGCGACAGGATTATTGATTATTTGTACAGGAAAATTTACCAAACGCATACAAGAATTTCAGGGACAGATTAAAGAGTATACAGGAACCATAATGCTTGGTGCAACAACACCTTCTTATGATCTGGAAACAGAGATTGATCAAACTTTTTCTATAGATCATATTTCTGAAAAAATAATACACGAAGCAACCTCTCATTTTATTGGAGAAATAGAACAATACCCTCCTGTTTTTTCGGCCTTAAAAAAAGATGGAAAACGATTATATGAATATGCTCGAGAAGGAGAAGTTGTAGAAATTAATTCACGAAAAATAACTATAAACGAATTTGAAATTACCAACATCAAATTACCAGAAGTAGATTTCAGAGTTGTATGTAGTAAAGGAACATATATAAGATCATTGGCACATGATTTTGGAAAAGCATTAAATAGCGGGGCTCACTTAACTGTTCTGCGAAGGACTAAAATAGGAGCATTTGCGGTAGAAGATGCCACTACAGTTCAATATTTTGAAGATCAGTTACGCCCAAAAATTGAAACTACATAAAATATTGTAGAATAAAAGCAGTTATAAATACTTATGGAATTTATAGAAAAGCATAAAGCCCTGATTATTACATCAATGTTGATGGGAATCGTTGTTCTAAGTCTTTACAATATCAATATGATACATAAACAAAAAGAACAATCTGAAATCTTAATGGAAATCCCCGAAGAGTTTCTTGCCAAAGAAGAAGAACCTGAAGAAGAGCTAATCGCTCAAGAAGATCGACAATTAATTGCCTCAAAAAGAACACATTCGGCATATAATGAGGATTTTGAAGATCATGATGAGTTTGAACAGCGAATGAAATCATTAACTGAAACTGAGACCGCTTCTGAAGAAAGTGAAGAAACCACAACTACAGAAGAAAGCGAAGTTTCTATTAATGATGAGCAAAATGAAAATGAAAAAAAAGAAAAATCAGAACCTGAAGGTAAAGAAACTAATAACAGAAACAGCTCTCTTACATACAGCTTAAAAAACAGAAAATCTATAGATTTGCCCAACCCTGTATATACCTGTAACGGAAGCGGTAAAGTAGTCGTAAAAATCGAAGTCAATAAAAATGGATATGTAGTTAATACCAAAATAGACAAAAAAAATTCTACTACCAGAAATGAATGTCTTTTTGATAATGCTATGGACTACGCCCGAAAAGCACTATTCTCCCGCTCTGATATTGAAGAACAAAAAGGATCTATTACATATTATTTTAACTATGGATACTAGGCTACAATAATTGTAATATATCTTCTGCGATATTTGCGCCTTTATCCTTATTATACCAAACCTGTAAATCCTGCTTGAATTCGGGATCTAATCTACCGTGTTGCTCTTTATAATCATTCACCATTTGTGTTGCTACAGAAGGTCTGGGACCCCAGGAGTTTAGTACCTCTCTCTTTTGATTATCAAATACAATTAGTTTAGGTATCGATTTGCCTCCATTGGTCAAAAAATTACTCATCAACTCATCGTGATCATCTCTGGAGATGATTTTTAAATCTATCCTATCATTTAATTCTGCAAGTTTATTCAACACAGGTAACACATGTGCAGCATCCCCACACCATCCCTCTGATAATACTACCCAGGTTACATCCAGATCTGCATTAGAAAATGAAGTACTAATCGATTCGTCGATTTTCAAAGTCTTATCCCATCGTTTCATTCTACGATCATTAAGCATACTATAATTTGTTAATGCTTCAGATTGCTCGTGGCCAGTAGATTTATTTTTGGTTAACAAGTCACTAATCAGGTTCTTATATTCCTGATATGTGTATGAATTATCAATTCCTTGAGTTATCAATTCGGGTACTGTCATTGTAGTAGGTTGCTCCATAATTATAGGCTTCAAAAATAGGTAAAACAATATTTTTATATCAAAATCGAATAACTGTCAATTTTTCAAGGTTTCTTATATATAGACGATAGTTATCTATAAAACTTACAGATATTCTATACACCCTGAAAACAGCA
>CAKMZM010000252.1:3093-4331 GCA_929200365.1 uncultured Flavobacteriaceae bacterium
AGGTGTACAAGCTAGATCTTAGCTATACTAAGCTTACAGAATTATCTGATTCTGTAGCTCAACTAAAACATTTACAATACCTTAACTTTGAAGGGAATGAAATAAGTAAACTACCAGAATCTATTGGAAATCTAAAAAAATTAAGAACACTTAACATAAAAAAGAACAAACTCGTTGAGCTACCTGAATCTTTTGGTGATTTGCAAAGCATAGAGGTTTTGTTTTTATCTGAAAATCAAATTATTAAACTACCAGAATCTATTGGAAATTTAAAAAAACTAGGGTGGTTATTTTTAAAAGATAATCAAATCAAGATGTTACCCAAATCCTTTGGTAGCCTTACAAGTTTAAAAAAATTAGATTTGAGACAAAATCAACTGGTTGAGTTATCTAATACTTTTAGTAATCTTACTAGCTTACAAGAACTTCTTATCGAAGAAAATCAACTCTCTGGATTGCCAATAACATTTGGAAATCTTAAAAGTATAGAAACCTTAAACATATCAAATAACCAAATCGATGAGTTGCCAGAATCTTTCGGAAATCTAAGTAATTTGGAGTGGTTGATCTGCAAAGAAAATAAGCTGACCCATATTCCTGAAACGTTT
This sequence comes from uncultured Flavobacteriaceae bacterium, assembly GCA_929200365.1. Classification (GTDB taxonomy): domain Bacteria; phylum Bacteroidota; class Bacteroidia; order Flavobacteriales; family Flavobacteriaceae; genus Aquimarina. Next base: position 3,702 of record CAKMZM010000252.1, read on the forward strand.
GGAAATCTATCAAAATTAAAACTTCTGTACTTAAATGCAAATAAAATCAGTGAGTTACCAAAATCCTTTCAAAATCTTACCAATTTAAAAGACCTTAACCTATCTGGTAACAGGCTCTCTAAAACCGAAAAAGAAAAAAGTAAACTACTATTACCATATTGCGAAATTAATTTTGAAAATAGCTACTACTCTCTACAAAAAGCTCTGGAAAACAAAAAAAATGTTGATATTTTATATCTGTCTGACAGTGAATTAACAGAACTGCCAGAAGCTATAGGAGAGCTTAAAAATTTGCAAAAACTATATTTGATAAGTAATCAGCTTAAGAAATTACCTAAATCCTTCGAGAAATTAAAAAAACTGGAAACCCTTTCTCTATCTTATAACAGTATCACAAGTTTACCCGAATCCTTAAACAAACTTAAAAATTTAAAACAACTCTATTTAGACAGCAATAAACTCTCCTCTTTACCAGAATCTATAAAAGATTTAAAAAAACTAAAAGTCATTCACCTGGCCGGAAACAACCTGTCTGAAACAGAAAAAGAAAAAATTAAAAAACTATTGCCCAATTGCTTAATTTCTTTTTAAAACAGTATTTTTAGGAGTTTGATTGTTTAAAACAACGTA
>CAKMZM010000253.1 GCA_929200365.1 uncultured Flavobacteriaceae bacterium
CATCCTATCGAAACGCCCAGTTTTGAGAATAGTGAAACCCTGATGGGTAAGTATGGAGAAGAAGGAGATCGATTGATTTTTAAAATATTAAACAGTGGAGATTACTTAAGTAAAGTGGATGAAACTTTATATGCTTCTAAGGATAGTGGTAAAATGACCTCTAAAATTAGTGAAAAAGCACTTCGTTATGATCTCACAGTACCATTTGCCAGATATGTAGTTCAACACCAGAATGAAATTGATTTTCCGTTTAAGAGATATCAGATACAACCTGTTTGGCGAGCAGATCGACCTCAAAAAGGACGTTTTAGAGAGTTTTATCAATGCGATGCAGATGTAGTAGGAAGTACTTCTCTATGGCAAGAGGTTGAGTTTATCAAACTATATGATGCTGTTTTTACCAAATTAAACCTTCAGGGAGTAACGATCAAAATAAATAATCGTAAAATCCTCTCTGGTATTGCAGCGGTAATCGGTGCCAGTGATAAATTAATAGATTTTACTGTTGCTCTGGATAAACTTGATAAAATTGGAGAAGAAGGAGTAAAGAAAGAAATGTTAGGTAAAGGAATTTCTGAAACTGCCATAGAAAAAGTAAAACCGCTCTTTGGTTTTACAGGAACAGCATCAGAAAAACTGGATAAACTACGAAATATGTTGTCTTCTTCTGAAGAAGGAATGAATGGGGTAGAAGAGTTACAATTTATTATAGATGCAATTAAGGAAACTCCTTTAGAAACAGCAAATCTTGATCTTGATGTTACTTTGGCCAGAGGATTAAATTATTATACAGGAGCTATTTTTGAAGTATCTGCTCCTGATACTGTAAAGATAGGATCTATTGGTGGTGGAGGTAGATATGATGATCTAACAGGGATTTTTGGGTTACAAAATATGAGTGGTATGGGAATCTCCTTCGGTTTGGATAGAATTTATCTTGTTCTTGAGGAGTTGGGACTATTTCCAGAAACTGTAGCACCTTCTGCCAAAGTATTATTTATAAATTTTGGAGACAAGGAAGCGTTATATTGTTTCAAAGCGATTAATGTACTTAGAGAAAATAAGATAATGGCAGAGTTGTACCCTGATAATGCCAAAATGAAGAAGCAAATGGGATATGCTAATAAAAAAAATATTCCGTTTGTAGTACTTGCTGGGACCTCTGAAATGAATAACAAAACATTTACAGTCAAAAATATGCAGTCTGGAACTCAGGAAAAAGTGAATTTAAATCAACTAATAGAGCTTTTTCGATAATTTTTTGTTACTTTAAGTTATAAAATAAATATAAGCCTAACTATATTATTGTTTTTAAAATTAAAATTATGAAAACCCCTGTTTTAATCATTTCTATTTGTCTAGCATTGTCATCTGTAATTTCTTGTAAAAAAGAGGTCAAAACTGATAGTTTTGATACAGTAGAAGTTCCTAGAGGAGATACGTCTAATTTTATAGAAGAAGTTGATGAAGAATCTAAAGTGAAAAAAAAGAAAAAATCAACTAAGAAGAACAAACCAACTAAGAAGGAGGGCGATGATAAAATACTGCATATACCAGGTACTTTTGATGAAACAGATAATCCTCATTCTAAAAAGTATATAAGAGATTATGAACGTTATGTAGCAAATTACAAGAAGGCAGTAGAAGCAAAAGACATGGACTCTTTTCTTAAGCTAAGTGATGCAAGTAGTGATCTTAGTCGGCAATATAGTAAACTAATGAACATACTTCCTGGAAAAGAAATAGAAAAACTTAGTGAATATATGCAAGTTAAATCAGAACAACTGGCAGAATTATCTTCTAAAATGTAGTTTTTTGACACTATCTAATTAAATGTGTAAGCTAAAATACCGAGGGTTTGACTTTGTTTAGAGTCCGATCCTTTTTTTATTTTATTTATTCAGAGATTCTGTTTCATTCCAATAATAACTATCTGGATAGATGCGTTCTCCAAAAATAGCAGTTCCCACTCGTACGATTGTTGCTCCTTCTTCAATAGCAATTTCTAAATCACCGCTCATCCCCATTGATAGCTCATTCATTTCTACATTCGGAATCTGTAATTCTATAATGTCTTGTTGAAGCCTCTTTAAAAGCTGAAAACATTTTCTAATTTCAGTAGATTCTGAACTTAATAAGCCAATAGTCATTAGACCTTTAATATGTATGTTTTTATATTTTGAAACGCTTTTTACCAACTCTATTGCTTTTTCTGGTAAAACACCAAATTTGCTATCTTCAAAAGAAGTATTTACTTGAATATAAACATCAATCTCTTTTTTTTCAAAAATTAAACGTTGATGTAATTTGTCTGCAATAGAAATTCTATCAATTGATTCAATGCAAGTAGCCCATTTTATAACTTCTTTTACTTTATTGGATTGCAAATGTCCTATAAAATGAACTTCAGGATTTAACTCTTTTATAGCAGTACATTTTTGTTTTAATTCTTGCACTTTGTTTTCTCCGATAAGAGATTCTCCTTGTTGTAAGGCAAAGTTTATTTTGTCAGAACCTACCGTTTTGGTAGCTAATAATAAACGAATATCTTCTGAACTTCTATTGGCTTTTTTACATGCCTGGCTTATTCTACTATGAATGATATTTAAATTATGCGCAATATTTTTCATTGTTTATGATATCGTTTTATAAGGTTGAAAAAGTGATTATTACCTAATAGTATATTAAACTTCATACGTTATGTAGAAATAACTTTTTTTTGATTTAGCTGATAGATTATATGAAACATATGACTTAGTGATTTTTTTCTAATTCAGATAATGTATCGATCAATTGATTTAATACTATATAGAAATCACTAGTTTCTTTTGCAATTTGGTTTCTTTCTTTACCTGTATAGTAAAACTCCTAGAATCTTTGGTATCTATTTCTTTGATACCATTCTTATAATTAAAACACTAAGAGAATTGTTAATGTAGTCTTGGTTAAATTAAATTCATTAGCCAAAAACTTATCGTCAAATTTTCTTTTTTGTGAGTGGCACAAAATAGCAAGAGTTGAATTTGACTTATTTTATGAAATTTACTTTCTTCCCAAAATAACACACTTTATCTGCTTTAGATATCCGTTCTAATCCTTGTATTATTTTCTGATTAATCGTATGCTTCACCTTGTTTAGTTATAGAACTGTCATTCTTTGAGTAATGCTTTTGCTCCTTAACTTTATTAATTTAATTACCCTGAAAAAAAACATCAGGATACAAAAGCCAAACTTTTGGACTTAAAATTATTGCTCAAGATGAGTTTACATCTAATTCATTCGCCTCTTCTATATTTATAATGTTATTTTTAATAGCACGAAAAGTAATATCTTTTGCTTCGGCATAAGATAGATCATACTTACGTTCAATATTCCTCAATTTTTCGGGGTATTGCATCAATAAAGAATCGTAATAAATATCTAATTGATTCCCAGATGGTTTCTCAAATTCTAACTTTAACTGAAATCGTCTTAATAATGCCGTATCAATAATACTTGAGTTGTTAGTTGCAGCAATCAATAGTGTTTCATTAGGTAATTGATCAATTAATTGAATAACTGTGTTAACAAGCCGCTTCATTTCTCCAGACTCTTTATTGTCATAATCTCTTATTTTTCCAATATAATCAAATTCATCTAAGAAAAGTACAGCATTTTCTCTTGATGCTTTTTTAAAAATTTCAGTAATATTTTTTGCTGATTGTCCTAATCTAGAATCTATAATTCCACCTAAGTTTATAATGATTATTTTTTTATTAAGTCGTTTAGCAATTGCTTTGGCAGTAGTCGTTTTTCCACATCCAGTATATCCAAATAATAATAGTTTGTTATCGACAGGAAGTTTATAGTCTTGTAAGGTTTTAATGTATTTAAACTCTTTTAATAACTGTTGCAGTTTTAGTGTGTTCATTTTACTTAAATGAATATTATCTAACTCTAAAACTTCACCATTAGCATTAATTATTAAATCGTGTATAGCCATTATATTATACTTTTGTGCGGTATAAAATTAGTAATCCTAATTAAATTTAACTAGCTTTTTTGAGACCAATATCCATAATACTGGATACATAAGAGAAATAAATATCGACCTCTTCCAGAGCTCTATTACTGTCAGATAGTTTCTTAAGGTTGTAGATTTCTGAAACATAATTGTCATCAATATTATAGTTTTTGTATTAATTGCTTCCCATTCTTCAGGAAATACAAAAGAGAGATTATTCCTCTTTATTAATTGTATCGGTTAGATTTTAGTATAATAGTGTGTTGATGTTTGTTAAATTGGCAATATCTAACTGAAGATTCAAATAATCAATCCGCTACCAGAAT
>CAKMZM010000254.1 GCA_929200365.1 uncultured Flavobacteriaceae bacterium
AGACAGCCTGTTTTTGTTTTGTTAATCATTGTTAAACCAGAATTGATATTATACCAGTTCTGATTTAAACTTACTCATAAGAAAAGTAACCATTTTTATTGAGTAAATTTAAGTTGAAAATGGTATGAAACTTAAAAATAAAGTTTCATGTCTTCATGAGAGGTTATAAACCCTAATTTCTCATAAAATTGTATGGATCTAGATCGTTTTTTATCTGTAGTGAACTGTAGTACATGCGCTTTTTTTTGTTTTGCCCACTTTATGGTTCATTCAAACATTTTTTTCCTATGCTCTTGCCTCTTTAATCTTCTCGAACTCGAACAGCTTCGATTTGAGCTCGTATCTCTCTCTCTGGTACGTTAAATATAATTGTAAAGTGCCAATAATTTCAAAATCATTATTTTCTACTACAATCAATTCTTGGTTTGGATCAACATTAATAGTTGTAAAGGCTTCAAAATATTCTTTTGGGAGAGGAATTTGGTAATTTCCCCTAAATCATCATTAGCAATCATTTGCACGATTATAGGAACATCTTGTTCGGTTGCTTTTCTGAAATTCATTAGTAACTAATGTTTTTTATTATGTGTTATAGTTGTTCCATATCCAGCGCATTATCTGCACTAGTACTAATTATTATGCCTGATAAAATATTAATTATCTAGAAAAATCAATGAGTAAGATCTTTGTCTGCTGTGGTGAATAATGGTAGTGATACTTTATATTTTACGACCAATAATCGAATTATAATGATTAACAAAGCAGTAGAGATATATGTAATGTTTTGATCCAAATTAAATGAATATAGAACCATAAAGCAAACCCCACCAGCAATAGAAGCTGTGGCATATATCTCTTTTCTGAAGAGTACAGGTATTTCATTACATAAAATATCACGGATCACACCTCCAAAACAACCTGTGGTTGTTCCTAAAGCGATAGAAACGATAGGTTCTAATCCAGCATTAATTCCTGTTTCTACTCCTATAATAGTAAAAACTCCTAAGCCAATAGTATCGAATAAAAAAATTGACCCTTTAAGATAATCGAGTTTATTTCTAAAAATAATAGAAAACACAGTAACTCCTCCTATTAAATATATAGTGGTTGTATTTTGCATCCAGGAAACTGGGGTATTGTCTATAAGAATATCCCGAATAGTACCTCCGCCAATAGAAGTAACAAATGCAATGATAAAAATACCAAAGAGATCTAATTTTCGATTCATAGCGCTTAATGAACCCGATATTACGAATGCAATGGTTCCCAGAATATCTAAGACATTAAAAATAGTCATTTCATTTATTTTGCGGTTAAATGTAAGATATCTAATTCAATTTTGAAATATTCAAATGTTGTGTTCTATGTATTGTGAAGAAGATGTACAATTTGAAGTGATTTAATTTTTTCAATTCACTATAAAAACGTCTTTTTTTACTTCTGCACTACTGTGAAGTGTAATCCCGAGTACTTAGAACAATTAATACAGCTTTGTCATCTAATAGCGTTTCCCTATTGGGTCGGGCTTTTCGTTACAATTCCTCGCACCTCCCTTCGTCGGGCTGTGGGATTTTCACTACAATCCCTAACGCATTTTTACCAACTACCATTGGTAAGGTAACAAAGTAGAATTAATCTTACTGTTTTAACTAAATCTACTAAGTACATGACAAAAATTAACTGTGAATAGTAATACGCCTAATAATTTTATGGTTTATCAAGACCTGTGAGGTCTGTAAAACAACAATTTAATAATATCCTAATAGTAATATACTTAGGTGTTTATCCTGATTTTTTGTCATGTACTTAGCTAAATCTATTCACAAGATAGAAAAATAACAACTCATGCATATTACTAAAAATAATAATTTAGAATTATTAGTATTGTTTTTTGGCAGATAGTGAACTCATCTGGACTTCTCATTTTCGGTTAAAAATAAAAAGTCAAGATGAGTTCAGTGAAATAAATGTAGGAATGTAATATGTTTATACATGTATAACAATTCTTAATAACTTTACTGTAAGGTTTATAATCAAATTGCTACTTTTACATCATATAAAACGAAGAGAATATGTCTGATACAACAGAAAGAGTAAAGTGTCTTATTGTAGGTTCGGGTCCTGCAGGATATACCGCAGCAATATATGCTGCAAGAGCAGACCTTAAACCCATTATGTACACTGGTATGGAACCAGGTGGGCAATTAACAACTACTACCGAAGTAGATAATTTCCCTGGATACCCAGAAGGAATAGATGGACCAACAATGATGGTACAATTACAACAACAAGCAGAGCGTTTTGGTACAGAAGTACGTATCGGGATGGTAACTGCAGTTGATTTTAGTAAAGAAGTAGGAGGGATTCATAAAGTAACTGTAGATAACACTACGCAGATTGAAGCAGAAACCGTTATTATTTCTACGGGAGCTACGGCAAAATATCTGGGATTACCCAGCGAACAAAAATTACGTGGTGGGGGTGTATCTGCATGTGCAGTTTGTGATGGATTCTTTTACAAAGGTCAAGATGTAGCAATTGTTGGAGCAGGGGATACTGCAGCAGAAGAAGCTACCTATCTGGCAAATATATGTACCAATGTTACGATGTTGGTTCGTAAAGATCATATGAGAGCCTCTAAAGCAATGCAACATCGGGTAAATAATACAGCCAATATTAAGGTAATGTATAATACCGAAGTTGATGAGGTATTAGGGGATCAAGTAGTAGAAGGGTTACGAATGGTAAATAACCAAACTGGTGAAAAAGAAGAGATCGAGATTACTGGTTTGTTTATAGCTATTGGTCATAAACCTAATACTGATATCTTTAAGGGACAGTTGGATATGGATGATACAGGATATCTGATTACTGAAGGAAAGTCTACAAAAACCAATATCCCAGGAGTGTTTGCTTCGGGAGACGTTCAGGATAAAGAATACAGACAAGCTGTTACGGCCGCAGGTACAGGATGTATGGCAGCATTGGATGCAGAACGATATCTTGCAACTATAGGAACAAATAACGAAGCTTCAGCTTAAACCGATATATATAGCATTAAAAAAAGAACATCTCGTATAACTGGGATGTTCTTTCTAATTTAATTTAAATCTACTGGGGGTGTAGTCTATATTTTTCTTATACAATGTAGCTTCATTAGCAAAAGTTTTAATTTTAATTTGGGGTTCCCCTAATAGATATACCTGAGCTTTATCCTTGGCTTCTATACTAATTTTTTCATTGGTCAAAATATAACAATCACTAGTACTTTCTGCTATTAGTGTAGTTTTGGTAGCACTTAATTTTTCTCCAAAAAAATCAGTGTCATTATCTGCCCGTACCAACATCGATTTTACTTTTCCCTCAAGTCTAGCAGATCCTTTTTGATATAGATCTACTTTAAGACTATCGGCTGTAATGATTCCTTTTAATTCTGAATTTTCGTTAATTTGATATGTAACTTCTTGTGCAGTAACATGTAGTTCTACCGTTGATTTTGCATTGGTAATACAATTTATTTTATGAGTATCTGCGGTTAGAAATACTTCAGCATTATCATTTGCACGTATTTCTAGTTGGGTACTATTAATGGGAGATAAAGATTTTATATTTACTTTATCATGTAGTATAATTTTCTTTATCTCTGCGGCATACGAAATATCCAGATTTAATGCTTTAGCACGTCTTATCGCTTTATCAGATTTAATGGTTAACACACTATCATGAACTTCTAACTGTATTACTTCTTGTAGATTACTATCTGCTTCAATTTTAACTTGATTATCATTACTTTCATCCAAAGTAGCTTCAAAATTCTCATAAATTTCTATAGTATGAAAGTCTTCAACATCAAATTGTTCTATACTTACAATTTTATTCCCTTTAATTTTTTCCTTTTGCCCGTATACATTTCCTAATACCAGAAGTGCAAATAATACTTGTAGTGTTCTCATATCTGTATGAAATTTCTTTGTTTAATAAAACATTTTTTTTTGTCTTTAAGTATAGTTATAGATAAAACTTTTTACAAATATATATAGACTTATAATTCAAACAAGAGTGACAAAGATTGATTATATAGAAAGTTGATTTTTTAAACCAAGAATTTATTTTATTAATATATTAGTTAATCATACTTTGTTATGAGTGCAGAAACTTAAAAATGTAATGGTATTATTTTACAGTAGTTTTAGTAATGAATAGATTTTTTAAAGTAAAAATGATATTATACAGGTATGTTTTTCTATTTTTTTGATCACGAGTTCAATATAAAAA
>CAKMZM010000255.1 GCA_929200365.1 uncultured Flavobacteriaceae bacterium
TCTGTTGGATCCGTTGGGTCTGTTGGATCCGTTGGATTTGTTGGGTCTGTTGGATCCGTTGGGTCTGTTGGATCTGTTGGATCCGTTGGATCAACAATTACAACAGGGTCAACAACACCATCATCATCTTTTGAACAAGAGAATGCAGTACATATGATTAGGAATGCGCAAAAATATTTAATTAAATAAGTTTTCATGGATAATAGGTTTTAAATTATTTTTTGTACTATAACTTAGACTGTTTAATTTTAGTATAATACTTATTTTGAACTTTTTTATGGAAGTGAAAAAATAGGTTTTTATAGAACAATAATATCTTTTTGATCCGAAGTCAAGTTCTTGAAATACTCTTTTTCAGGAAGTAAGATATTTAAACACGTTCTAAGAACATGATTAGGCTAATTTTGCATAGTTGAATTTTCAGGATTTCATCTTTTTTAGGTTTAATTCCTCAAGGCTTGCCTCGTTCGTATGAAGAGGAAAGTTTTGAAAATCTTAGGTTTCTATCAAGAAAATTAGAATTGAGACAAATACCTTGTGCTTGCGTTGAGGAATTTTAGCGGTAAAAAATTTGTGTGTAGTAGTATTGACCGCGGTCATTTTTTATTGCAGCAATACCAATATGTGTATAATTTCCTTCGATATTTTCTCTATGCCCTTGACTCTCTAGCCAACCTTTCATCACACTTTCTGCATCTCTGTAACCAGCAGCTACATTTTCGCCCATTGTTCTGGCATTTTCTTTTTCTTTTAGAACTTTGAACTTGGCATCAAAATTATCATGGTTAATCTCATTTATAGAGATCATATATTTTGTGTGATCGATAGCCAACTCTTCTGCAGTTTGGTTTTTAATTAATTCAGATATACCGTTATTTTTTCGATGCTCATTTACTAATTTCAATATTTCGTCTGTGATTGAAAGTTCATTTGGAGTTCCTGGATCGATAGGTTCAACGGGATTATCATCATCTTTTGAACAAGAAAAGACAGTGCATACAATAATGAATGCGCAAAAATATTTAATTAAAACAGTTTTCATAAATGGGGTTTTATTATTATATCTAGATAACTTTAATTGTTTTATTTTAGTATAGAAACTTGTTTAATTTTTTGTGTATAAAACGGTAAAACCTTTCTCAAACATGACTTTATTTGTGTATATGAATTGAGTTAGGTTTGTTAATAGGGGATTTAAACGATATTGAAAAAGGGATATCAAGTTTTTATACACAAAAACTTAATTGAGTTTAATAAAATAATTCCAAGTTTATAGTAATTCAGGATTAATATCAGATATATTCTCAGTAATATACTGTTTAATAAAATCTTCTGAGAAAAAATTACTGCCTAGTAAATTCGCTTTTTTTAGCTCTGTAGTGATATCCAGTTTTTGATATGCTTTGAGCATAGGGATAGAAAGGGGAGCGTATGAATAGTGCCAGGGTTCATATTTAAAACCTTTTCTATTTTCTTTATCAGTATACACAAGATAAAAACCAAAAGAGTTAGCATGTTTATCCATCCATTCTTTAAACTTACAAAATGCTCCATCACCTTCAAAATTTTCAGCAAGAAGCAATCCTTTGGGTTGTGGAACATTGCCATCTACAACATCTAAATCAGTACCCCAGTGATGTCTTGATGTACCAGGGATAGTAGAATATTCTATAATCTTTTGTATTGTTTTAGTAGGGGATAACCCTTCTATTGTAAACCTTTTGTATTTACGTTCCCAGATTCGGTTTTGATGTGCATAATTTCTATAGCTGGAAACAACTTTTATTTTGAATCCGCTTTTTAGTGCCTCGGTCTTCATTTGAAGAAAAGCTTTATAAGCCTCTTTTCGAAGTTTATATCCATCACCAAAAAGTGATGGATTACTTTTTCCTAGCAGATCATCTTTAGAAAATTTTGACTGAACCATAGAAAATGATGATAATGAAAACCCAATCACTCCTAGAGTACTAATACCAATAAAATCCCTTCTTATCATAGTTATTTGATTACAACTGCATCATTTCTAGATACATTATTCTAGAATTCCATCTATAATACCATACTCCAATGATTCTTGAGCATCCATCCAGTAATCACGATTAAAATCTTTTAAAACTTTCTCAACATCTTGTTTGCAATTATCTGCAAGGATTTGAGCACTTAGCTCTTTGGTTTTAAGAATTTCTGCTGCCTGAATTTCGATGTTAGAAGCTTGTCCTCTGGCACCACCACTTGGTTGATGAATCATTACTTTTGCATGAGGTTGAATAAATCTACGACCTTTTTCACCTACACTTAGAAGAATTGAACCCATAGAAGCAGCTAATCCAGTACAAATAGTAGAAACTGGACTTTTTAGACTTTTTATAGTATCATACATTGCAAATCCTGATGTAACATACCCTCCAGGGCTATTAATATATAACTTGATTTCTTCGTTACTTATCATATCGAGGTACATAAGTCTGTCGATTACATGTTTAGCCGATTTATCATCTACCTGCCCCCAAAGAAATACACTGCGCTCTTCAAGAAACTTTTTATCAATCAAATCTTGTGTTTTTCCTGATTTTTCTTTCATCTTTATATTTTTTATATTTTAAGAATTCTTTACATCTTTGAGATAAATGTATAATTATTTTTGCAGAAAAACGTCATATGGATTTAGCATTTTACAAAATTTTAAAAGAGGACTTTGATATTGTTTTACCATTATTTCAAAAATTGATGAATAATCAATTTCCTGATGCTGTTTTAGCAGAAAGGTTTAGTGAAATGTTTGAGCAGAATTATGAATGTTGGACAGTATATTTAGATAAAAAATTAATTGGATTTTTTGGGTTATGGTTTATGACGCGTCATTATGTTGGGAGATCGTGTGAACCTGATCATGTATATATTGATGAAGCGAATAGAAGTAAAGGAATAGGAAAGAGTGTATTTGATTGGATTTATAAATATGCAAAGAGTAAGGGGTGTGAAGCTTCTGAACTAAATAGTTATGTAGTGAATTATCCTTCGCATAAATTCTACCTTAATGAGGGGTATGAAATATGGGCACATCATTTTGTGAAAAAACTATAAATGCTTACACGGGTTTTTTATGTAATGAAATGTAATCTTATATATTGATATATAGATATCCAGCACGATCTTTTTGCCCTTCAATTTTAAGAACATAATAATACGTGCCTACAGGTAATTGTTCATCTTTGGCAATGGTAGCTCTACCTTCAGAATACCCCCCCCATGAATTATCATATCCTTTCTTTTGGTATACTTCAACTCCCCATCTGTTAAAAATGGTTAGTTCATTATTTGAAAATTGTTCAATACCCTGAATGATAAAAGTATCATTTACGCCATCACCATTAGGAGAAACGGCTGTAAATATTTCCAGATCACCGTCTAATATGATATCCGAAGAACCAAAAGTAAGAACAACATAGTTATCAGGAATCATTAGTTCTGAAGTAATCTCACCGTTGTTAAGATCCCCAGAGACAGCAAAATTCCCTAGGCTAACCCATTGTTGTAAATTTGCATCCCACCCAACAACTCTAAGGTCTTCTAACTCATCAACAAGAGAAGGTATATTGCTATTGTCATCCCAGGTAAGTGTTACTCGAGTTTCTATATCTCCATCAAGATCCCAGAACTCAAAAGAACTTACACCAAATAGTACATTACTGAAATTATCAGTATTAAAACTAGTAGAGAAAAAATTAGGAGAATTTGGGTTTTCAAAGAAATATGCGCCTCGTGCTGTGTTTGAAGCTGCCTGATTGTCGATACGCATAGGGCGTAGTCTAAAATCATCTCCAATAGGGAACGTAAAATCTAATACTCCAGTAATAGAAGAGTATCCATCTACATATCGATCATCATTTTCACCTAGATATGGAGCGTCATTTATATAATCTAAAGAAATATTGCGTCTATCTCTAGGAGTTTGTACTCTTCCGTTTATAAATTCCTGAAAATTCGTTACACCAACAGCTACATCCAAAAATAAATCGTCTACAACATCAATTTCCATATTATGAAATATAGGACGACTATTGCCAGTAACATTAAGACTTCCTGTTGCATTATAAAACCCTGCAAAACCAAGATTTTGATCAAATGCACCATCGTTAATTAAATCAGTATGAAAACCAATTTCGCCTTGATCATGGATTTGAATATTTCCATAGTTATGAAAAGCTTGTTGAGCTATAGTAATTTGAGTCAGAAAGCATGTAGCAATAAAAATTATTCTATC
>CAKMZM010000256.1 GCA_929200365.1 uncultured Flavobacteriaceae bacterium
TTACCCGCAAAGCAAATTTCTTTTTCCTTGATTTTTTTTCTTAAACTCGTATCCTCTATTTCCTTGTGTAGTATCATTTTCTAACTTGCAGCATCATGAAAAATCACTCCTAAGGTATATCTTTTACCACTATGTAGCTCACTCACTCCATGTTTCATATTTACCTTATGATATCCTTTTGTTCCCTTTACAGGTCTATAATTGGTCGTAAAAATAAGCATATCTCCTCTTTTGGGCTGTAAAACAATAGCTTTAGACTGGGCTCTTGGGTTTTGTTGTGTTATCACAAATTCTCCTCCTGTATAGTCTTTATCTGGTTCGTTTAAAAATAAAACAGTTTGAAGAGGAAAATACAGATCTCCATATAAATCCTGATGCAAAGTATTAAACCCTCCTACTCCATATTTCAAAATCAATGGTGTTGGTTTTAGTTGATGATTAGAATGACACAGTGCTTGTAACTCTCGAAGTGTGTTGGGAAAAACTTTGCCTGTTTTCAATACTTTCATCCATAAATTGGCAATTGGAGCAAGCTTTGGATATATATTTTCTCTAATAGCCTGCACAAGTTCTGGTAATGGGTAATCGAAATATTTGTATTCTCCTAAACCAAATCTGTATTGTTGCATCACTACAGTTTTACGATAACCTTTCGGATTATCGTATTGACCTACCATTTCTTTGCATTGATGTTCTGAAAGAAATTCTGGGATAATGGTATATCCTTTTTTATTCATTTCCTCAGTTATTACTTGCCAATTTATGGTTTCTACTATATGCTGTATTTCTTTCACTGTTTTTATAGTGTTTCAGTTCTTTTAAACGTTTTTATTTATATTATTCCTTGAATCTATAAAATTCTTATAATTATCAGTTTCTTAAAACCCATTTCTTGCGTTGTTATTAATAGTATTGTTACGAAAAAAAGTCAAAATGTAGGATGAATAAGGAAAATTTGCAGCAAAAAGTAACAGTTCAAATGAATTTGTTGTAAGGAATTTCTTTTTTTCTAACTACATTTTAATAACTTCTCAAAATAGTATTTCACTAAAATAAAATTAACTTTGTAACAAATCATTAATCAATGAATCCTTCAACTTCGGGTTGGATAGAAAAAATTTTAAGAGATCTCGATGGTGATCCCAATTTGTCTCAATGGTCGTTTGATGAGTTATATCTTGATTTAAGACGAGTAGGTTTTATCTATGGTACTTCTATAGATACTATTATAGTTAATAGTTCGGATATTGTTTATTCTGAAGAAGAAAAAACAAAGATCAATTTATTTGCTGCACTAGTGATTATCTACTATGATACCATCGAAAATGCTGATAAAAATGATTGTATTGATGCACTTGTACAGTTCTATGATTTTTTAGATACCAAAAAATCTATTTTTTCTTTGGGTAATATACTTCCTGCAAATAAAAATGAAAAGCTCGAAAAAATTATTCATACCCGTATACAAACCAATGAATCTATTTTCAAGAAAAACTTCAGTCATTTATTAACTAATGCTTTACTTTTTATTGATGTACTGGCTTTTGAATATTTTCTTATACATGATAAAAATCCATTTGAGTATGCTGCCAAATTTGAAGAAACCATAACAAATACTGTTTTTCTGGCTTTAAATTCTAAAAAAGAACAGGACGAATATGACAAACTTCTGGTTAAATTATTCTCCGCTTCGGTACGATATACCAATATTTCTACAGAAGAAGAAGCTAGTTTTGACTACATAGAATTAGATCCATATACCGATGAAATTGAAAAAAAATATATTTTGGATCTTACCAGTCTTGCTGTATGGAATGATAAGGTAATAGATAAAGGAGAGCAGAGTTTTATGCTGGCTCTTGGTACAGAACTTGAGCTATCGCATACGGTAATAGCAGAATCGATTGATTTGGTACAATCGTTCATTAATGAACATAAAGAAGATATTTCTTTTTTTAACTATTCACACCCTGCATTACATTTTTACCAGCAAACTTCTCGAACGGTAAGTATATTGATATTAAGGAATAAAAAACGGTTAATTAAAGAAATTTCTGAAAGTAAAGATCTAATGATCTTATTAGGGCAATCTACGATGCGGGATTTATCTAAAGAAGAAAAGCAACAGGTAAAAAAGCAATTACTCGATATTTGTAAAACTATCCCTTCTCTTGCAATTTTTATTCTTCCTGGAGGTAGTTTATTATTACCCTTACTGGTTAAGTTTATCCCTCAATTATTGCCTTCTGCGTTTAATGAAAATAAATAATTTATATCTCGAGTTTTTCAAGTTCTTCATAATTCTTTTTCAGCCTTCGGGTAAAAATTCCATAAACAACTCTGTAAAATAATGCTATTATTACTATTAAAATTAATGCCGCAAATAGGGTAACAACAACTACTAACCAGACAGGTGGTTGATTTTCTATAGGTTGATTCTTAAATTCATCTGTAAACAAAATGATATACCCCATTGTAGCAACCATAGCTAATACCAAAAAGCTAATGTTTACCCAGATATATTGTCTTACTGTTCTCCGGGTTTTTATAATATTTTCCATTAATACTTTAGCAGAATCAGTCACTTTTATTTTTTTATAATTTAAATAAAACCGTGTAATAAAGTATAGTAAGATCGTATAAGAAATGATTGAAGCTATTAAGGAAAATGATTCCATATCTACTTCAGTATCTGTATGCACCCCATTTAATCTAAATACGACATCTAAAGAAGCCCATAATAGAAATTCTAAAATACTAATGATAAAAATCCATCTCACAATAGAAGAAGATTTTTTTAAAATCATTTGATATATTTCTTTATATGATAATCTGGGAAGCATGTCTTCCTGCTTCTTCCAGTCTTTTTTTAATAGTTCTAATTCATCCATGGGGTTACGGATTTAATATTTTTTTCAACTTCGTTTTTACTCTATTCATCTTTACTCGGGCATTTACCTCGCTAATACCCATGGTATCAGCTATTTCTTTATATGCTTTATCTTCAAGATATAAAAAAATCAGGGCTTTCTCTATATCATTTAATTGTTTTACGGCTGCATACATAAGTTTAAGTTGTTGCTCTACTTCATCATCATACTCTTCGGCTTTTATCTTAAAATTCATCGTATCAAGATCAGCTGTCTTAATGCTTCTTTTGGATTTTCGGTATAAAGTAATTGCAGTATTTAATGCCACTCTATACATCCAGGTACTAAATTTTGCATCTCCTCTAAACTTAGGGTATGCTCTCCAAAGCTGAATTGTTATTTCCTGAAACAAATCATTATGCGAATCTGGGTCACTGGTATAAATTCTACATACCTTGTGTACTATATTCTGATTTTGCTCAAGATTCGTTACAAAATTATGTTCTAATTCTTTATTCACTTTGGTCAGTTACTTCTTATATGTAGTCAAGAAAACATTTATGTTACAAATAAAAATAAAAGTGTGATCATTTTAATGATAAATCTGGATATTCTGTAGGGTATATAATTTTATCAGTTTATCTTTGTAAAACAACACATATCTTATGAATATTCCACACACTAATTTACCCAGATTAGTTATAATTGGCGGGGGATTTGCTGGAGTTGCATTAGCAAGAAAAATGGTTAAAGAAAATGTACAACTAGTCTTATTAGACAGACACAACTACCACACCTTTCAACCACTTCTTTATCAAGTATCTACATCATCATTAGAGCCAGATTCTATTGCATATCCACTTCGTAAAATTGTAAAAAGAGGTAAAAACACTTTTTTTAGAATGACAGAAGTAACAGCCATTGATCCAGATACTCAAAATGTACATACCAACATTGGTAATATTTCTTATAACTACCTTGTTATAGCTACTGGGGCGCGAACCAATTTTTTTGGCAATACTACTATAGAAAATAATGCGATGCGAATGAAAAATTTACCGCAAGCATTAAATTTGCGTAGCTTAATGCTCGAAAATCTGGAACAGGCTGTGATTACGACAGACCCTGAAAAAAGAAAAGAACTTTTACGTTTTGTTCTTGCTGGTGCAGGACCTACTGGGGTAGAATTGGCAGGAGGAATTGCAGAACTCAAATTAAATGTACTCCCCAAGGATTATCCTGATATGAATTTTGATGATATGGAAATTCATTTGATAGAAGGTGCACCTCGTGTTCTACCTCCTATGAGTGGATATGCATCCAAAAAAGCTGCCAAATTCTTAAAAAAAATGGGAGTACATATTCATACCAA
>CAKMZM010000257.1 GCA_929200365.1 uncultured Flavobacteriaceae bacterium
AACAGGTACTAGGCTTTGTTTTTTTCTTCTATCCATCGGGATAAGAATTCGGTACTACGCATAGAGTGATATTGTAACATGCTGCCGATAAAATTTTTTGTACGATGTTCTTTTAGATTGTTTTGAATGACTGTTATTTTATCTAAAAAATCTTTTGAGAAATCTTTTCTTTGAAATCGTGAGTTTATAATCTCTATTCCGTTTTGTTGTGATTGTTGCCAGAGACTTTCGTTATTGTATAGTTTTACGGCTGCTTTGGCAAATTTTGAAGGATCGTTAATTACAAAGCCGTTCCAGTCAGATTCCTGATCAAGCATTCCCTCTGCTCCTATAGGGGTTGTTATACTTGGTGTACCACAAAGCATAGCTTCTGCAAGTTTGCCTTTAATTCCTGCTCCAAATCGTAAAGGAGCAAGGCAAATACGTGCTTTTGATAATACTTCTGTTGCGTTTTTTGCCCATCCTTTGATATGAAATTTTTCATTAGGGTTGTGTAACTGTGTTGCTTTAGGAGGAGGGTATGATCCATAAATATGCAATTCAGTTTCATCAGGGAGTTCTTTTCTAATTAGTGGCCAGATAATCTCTTTAAGATATAATACACTATCCCAGTTAGGTTCATGGCGAAAGTTTCCTATAGTAATAAAGTGTTTTCTGTTTTTATACTCAGACCATTTTTTTTTTGTTTCTGTGGTAATGGGGTCAAATAGAAAAGGTAAATAGAATAATAGATTTTCATCTACTTTAAAGGTTTTTTTAAGAAGCTTTATTTCAAAATCTGAGATAATTAGAGAAAGGTCACATCGATATATGCTTGCGATTTCTCGTTTTGCGATGTCATTATGTAAAAGATCAATATTGTCAAAGATTTTATTCTTTTTAAATGATTCTTGTCTCGTTTTTCTAAGGCTGTGTAAATCTTCTGTATTTAATATTTTTAATGCATTGGAGCAGTGTTTTGCTACTCTCCAACCAAATTGTTCTTCTATCATAAATCGATCAAACATCACTATATTGGGTTGTTGATCTTTGATAAAATCATCAAAGCTAGAGTTATTGAGCTCTATTGTTACTTTAGAGATGTTTGTGTTTTCGAGATTTACCATATGCTCTGTTTCTGCTGCGGGGCTAGCAAAGGTGATTTTCCAGTTTTGAGCCCCAAATAGTGATATGAGTTGCATCATTCTACTTCCAGCTGCAGAAGAATTAGGTTCTGGCCAAACAAAGCCTATAATGAGAATCTGATTCATTATTTGTGCAATCAAAAAAGCCTCAGTAAAACTGAGGCTATATGTTATTTAACTATTTTTTGCTATAATTTTGTAAAAAGCGCATTCATTTTCTCTTTTTCTTCCTTCGCAAGTTCTTGATCAACTAAAATTCGACCACTGTGTTCATCTGTGATGATTTTTTTGCGAGAAGCAATTTCCATCTGTATTTGCGGTGGAATGGTAAAGAACGAACCTCCAGAAGCGCCACGTTCAATTGGTACAACAGCAAGGCCATTTTTTACGTTACTACGTATTCTTTTGTATGCGTTGATTAAACGATCTTCAATTTGTTTTTGGTAATCTTCAGACTTAGAAATTAATGCTTGTTCTTCTTTTTCAGTTTCAGCTAAAATAGCATCAAGCTCTCCTTTCTTATGTGAAAGATGTGAGTTACGTTCATTAAGTTTTTCTTTCGTTTGATCAATGATCTCGTTTTTTTGAATAATTTGAGCTTTATACTCTTTAATATGCTTTTCAGCTAATTGAATTTCTAGTTCCTGAAACTCAACTTCCTTACTAAGCGAATTATACTCACGATTATTACGAACGTTTTTTTGCTGCTCTCCGTATTTTTTGATTAGTGCTTTAGCTTCTTCAATTAAGTTTTTCTTGTTCTTAATACCTTCGTCGATAGTCTCAAGATCGTTGTTTAGCTTTTCTAATCTTTTGTTTAATCCAGCTACTTCATCTTCTAGGTCTTCAACTTCTAAAGGTAATTCTCCTCGTACGTTTCTGATCTCATCAACTCTAGAGTCTATTAATTGCAAGTCATATAAAGCTCTTAATTTTTGCTCAACAGTAACTTCTTTCTTTGCCATATTTTATATGTATTGAATAGGATTGGTATTTTTATCCGATAAAATGATTGCAAAATTACTGATTTTTTTTCTAAGATAACTAACAATTAGGTTTTTTGTGTATTGTTCACTTTCATAATGACCAATATCGGCTAATATTAATCTTCCTTCGGCTTCATAAAATTGATGATATTTTAAATCTGAAGTGATAAAAATATCAGCATCTGAACGATGCGCATCGGGAATGGCAAAACTACCACTTCCCCCTAAAACAGCGACTTTTTTAATAGGTTTATTTAATAATGCCGAGTGTCGTACACACCCAGTCTTGAAAATATTTTTGATATGTTCTAAAAATTTGAGCTCTTCCATTGGGTTTGATAATTCTCCTATCATACCCATCCCTATATTTTGATTTTTATTTTCTAGAGTGGTAATTTCATAGGCTACTTCTTCATAAGAATGATTGTTGAAAAGTGCATTTAGGATTTTTCTTTCGCAATGTTTGGGGTATGTAACCTGGATTTGTGTTTCCTTTTCGTGGTGTATTTTTCCTGTTTCACCAATAGAGGGATTTGCTTTGTCTGATGCTCTAAAAGTGCCAGTTCCTTCAGAAGAAAAGCTACAATTGTCATAATTACCAATGCTTCCTGCTCCTGCTTCAAATAACTTATTGCATAACATTTCTGCTTCGGCAACAGGAGCGAAGGTAACCAGTTTTTTGATGTTTCCGCTTTGTGGTATAAGGATTTTACGATTTATTAGCCCCAGTTGCTCACACATCATATCATTTACTCCATGTAGAGCATTATCTAATGCGGTATGAATTGCGAAAATAGCAATGTCATTTTTGATGGCTTTCATTACTACCCGCTCTACATAATTATTACCGTTGAATTTTTTGATCCCTTTAAATACTATAGGGTGAAAACTTACAATTAGATTGCATTTGTTCTCGATAGCTTCGTCTATTATATTTTCTAAGGTATCTAGAGTTACTAGAATTCCTGTTACTATAGTATCAGAGCTACCTACCAATAAACCAATATTGTCAAAATCTTCTGCATATGTGATTGGAGCTAAATCTTCGAGATGCTGTATAACCTCTTTTATCTGCATTATTATATGTTTTTGAATAAAAATTGAATGTAAAAAAACTTTTATCAATAATCAAAATTTCGTTTTATACTTTTGTTGCAGTGATATATTAAAATATTAAATGTGTGAATGTACTACGAAAAATCCTTTTACCTTTTGTTCCTTTTTATTATCTGATAACATGGTTGAGAAATAAATTGTATGATCTAGGGATTAAAAAAAATACAGTGTATGATTTTCCGGTAATAGGAGTAGGGAATCTTAGTGTAGGAGGAACAGGTAAATCGCCAATGGTAGAGTATTTGATTACGTTGCTTAAAGACAAAATAACATTAGCAACGCTTAGTAGAGGATATAAAAGAGAGACCAAAGGGTTTAAGTTGGTAACTTCTTCTTTTACAGCAAGACAAGTAGGAGATGAGCCGCTTCAATTTAAAAGAAAATTTGCAGATGTTATTGTTGCAGTAGATGCTGATCGACGAAATGGAATTTCTAATTTAAGGACATTAACACCCAAGCCAGAAGTGATTTTACTAGATGATGCTTATCAACATCGAAGGGTAAAGGCGGGATTTTATATTTTACTTACTGCATATTACGATCTCTATTGTGATGATATTCTTTTACCTACCGGAAACCTGAGAGAATCAAAAAAAGGAGCTAATCGGGCAGATATTATTGTAGTTACAAAATGCCCTAATCAATTATCTTTTGAAGAGAAGAGGAGGATTGCTGATAAACTTGCTATAAAATCACATCAGGAATTGTTTTTTACGACTATCGATTATGGTAATGATATTATAAATTTTTCTGAAACAAAATCGATTCATTCTTTAAAAAATAGTCGTTTTACATTAGTGACAGGTATTGCTAATCCAACTCCTTTGCTGGATTATTATTACTCTTTAGGGCTAACATTTGATCACATTGGTTTTCCTGATCATCATAATTTTACCGATATCGAATTGAAGAAATTAAATGATCTGGAGTTTATTATTACTACAGAAAAAGATTATGTGAGATTAGCCCCACATATT
>CAKMZM010000258.1 GCA_929200365.1 uncultured Flavobacteriaceae bacterium
CCAATATCATCTGAAGAAAAAAATAAGCTTTCAAACAAAATAAAAAACTTTCAACTATTTATATTATCTAAAAAAGATACCATTCACTTTATCAAAGGAGAAAGGATGTTTGGAGAATATACCACAAATAATACTACTGATCTGGAGTGGCAAAAATTAAAAAAGTTTGAAGCCAAATATGAAAATCTAACCGATGATTTTGATCCTAAACAATACCTTATAGAAACCAAAGGGTATGTAAAAGATTCTTTACAAATACTTTTGGTAAAACTTATTGGTATTAAAAAACTAGATGATCAAAACCTATTAGAAAAAGATGCTAAAGCCAATCCAGAATATTATCTAAGTTTTCTGAAAGAATTAAAAGCCAGTGAACTTGATCCTTCTACCTATGCATATCTCGAAAATAAGCTCAATTTTATTACTCGGGAAATCGTTAGTCATAAATATAAAATAAGCTTATGGGTTAATGGTATAGCCTTTCTTGTTATTGTTGTATTAGCCTTGATCGCCGTAAAATCATGGAGAAAATCAAAAACCCCTAAAGCAATACCTCTTAGCAAACAAGAAAAAGCAGTTAAAAACCTCATCATATCGGGAAAAAGTAATAAAGAAATTGCAAATGAATTATTTATAAGTCTAAGCACTGTAAAAACACATATCACCAACATTTACAGCAAGTTAAACATCTCTAGCAGGCAAGATTTATTGCTCAAAAAATAAAATCATACCCGTACTAGTACCTTATTCGGCTCATTAAAAATAGTCTGGATATTTATTTTCACATTTATTTGATTTCAGAACATAAAATGGTATCAAAATAAATGACAGAACTTAGTTTTCAGAAATGGAATAGGATAACAGGGTGGATAGTTTTTATAATTTCTTTAAGTGTTTACATTCTTACTGTAGAACCCACTAATAGTTTTTGGGATGTTGGAGAATATATATCTACTTCCTCTAAATTACAAATTGGACATCCCCCAGGGGCTCCTTTTTTTCAAATAATTGGAGCATTTGCTTCGATTTTTGCATCTGATCCTAAGCAGATTGCTTTTATACTTAATTGTACTTCTGCTATTGCGAGTGCATTCACCATTCTATTTATGTTTTGGTCCATTATTATTCTAGTTCGAAAACTTAATCCAAAGGACAAAGCTCTTACTACAAATAAAACAATTGCAACACTAGGTAGTGGATTAGTAGGATCACTAACATTTACCTTCACAGATAGTTTTTGGTTTAATGCTGTAGAAGCAGAAGTATATGCCATGGCAACTTGTATCTTATCTCTTCTATTCTATTTGGGGTTATTATGGGAGCGAGATATGCATTTACCAAGAGGAAACAAGTGGCTATTACTACTATCATTTATCGTTGGATTATCTTTTGGTGTTCACTTTATGGGATTATTGTCTATTCCTGCTATTGGTTTATTATATTATTTTAAAAATTATAAAAATATAAATATCAAGAGTTTTATTTATGCCAATATCATAGCAGTCGTCATTTTAGTATTTATTTTTAAAATATTGCTTCCATTTATCCTTGTTTTCTTTGGTATTTCTGAGATATTTTTTATCAATACTATTGGTCTACCGTTTAACTCAGGAACCTTGATTTCGGGGTTAATAATTGCAATTATCTTTTACTTTGGATTAAAATATACTCGAAAAAAACAGTATCCACTACTAAATACTCTATTATTATCTATACTCTTTATTCTAATTGGTTTTTCTAGCTGGATCATGCTTCCTATTCGTGCAAATGCAGGTACCGTAATTAACGAGAATAATCCAAATAATGCAAGAGAACTATTGGCATATTACAACCTAGAACAATATCCAAAAACTTACCTGTTTTATGGTCCTCAATATACAGAGGCTTATGCATACCTAGATGAGAAAAAACCGTATCAAGATGGTATTCCAAAATATGAAAAAGATAAAAAAACAGGGAAATACATTATAGTAAATGATTGGAAAAATGCAAAACAAAACCTTGACGATAACCACAAAGGGGTTTTCCCAAGGATGTGGAGCTTAGATCATATTTCCAATTACATGAAATTTTCGAGCCCACCAAAGTTCACAATCAAACCCGAATTTAGTGATGAAAAAAAATTGCTTGATGCAGTGACCAGATTCCGACAAGAATATGCTACAGGTAAACGAGATAATGAAGACTATGACCAGTTTCTTAAATCCTTTGGCAATTATCTCGACATAGAAAAACCATCTTTCAGAGATAATATAAATTTCATGTTTAGCTATCAAATTAGCTATATGTATTGGCGATACTTTATGTGGAATTTTGTGGGAAGACAAAACGACATTCAGGGAGAAATGACAAGTCAAAATGGAAACTGGTTAAGTGGAATACAGTTCATCGACGAGATACATCTGGGATCACAAGATAACCTACCTAGTGATGTTCTTAAAAACAAAGCTCGTAATACCTATTACTTTTTACCATTTTTATTAGGAATTATAGGACTTACATTTCAATTCAAAAAAGACAAAAAAAATTTCTGGGTGCTATTCGTTTTTTTCTTTTTCACAGGATTAGCATTAAAAATATATCTAAATGAAAAACCATTTGAAGTAAGAGAACGTGATTATGCTTTGGTAGGTTCTTTTTATGTATTTGCTATTTGGATAGGATTTAGCGTATATGCATTATTTGATGCCCTTAAAAACCTAGTAAACTTTAAAATGACATCCTTGATTATACTAATTCCTTGCTTATTTGCAGGACCTGTTATACTTGCTCACCAGAATTGGGATGATCATGATCGTTCTAATCGATATACAGCTCAATCTATGTCAAAAATGTATTTATCATCTTGTCAAAAAGATGCTATTTTATTTACTATCGGAGATATTGATACTTTTCCTTTGTGGTACGTACAAGATATTGAGGAATATAGAACCGATGTGAGAATAATAGTAACCACTTATCTAACCGCAGATTGGTACATTGATCAAATGAAAAAAGCTGCATATAAAAGTGCTCCCATTCCTTCACAACTTACCCATGAGTTTTATAGATATGGAAATAACGATGTCATTTATCATAAGCCCATCACAAACGATACAATGCTCATAAAAAATTGGTTGCGATGGATCGAATCAAGTGACCCAAGAACAAAAGGGGGGCTTCAAAGTGGAAAAAAGGTAAATACCTTTCCTTCTCAACATATTCGAATCCCTGTAGATAAAGAAGCTGTGCTCAAAAATGGTATTGTTCATCCCAAAGATGCCGATAAAATAGTTCCTTATATAGATATTCATCTAAAAGGAGATTATATATTAAAACATCGTTTATTAATGTTAGATATTATTGCTAACAATAATTGGGAAAGACCTATATATTTTTCGGGAGGTAGTTTTGGTGATGACGATTATATATGGATGAAAGAATATTTACAACTCGATGGATTGGTATATAAATTAGTACCTATTCAAACAGAAATAGATCCTAATAATCCATATGAAATGGGTAGAATTAACACCGATGTAATGTATCCTATTGTTAAAAATTGGAGCTGGGGAAATGGAGAAGACCCCGATATCTATCACGATCCAATTACTCGAAGAAATGGAATTAGTTATAGAAGTAGTTTAAGCAGGCTGGCTGAAACATTAATTAATGAAGGAAAAAGAACAAAAGCAGAAGAAATTCTGGACTTGGGAATTGAAAAAATACCAGTCGAACATTACGAGTATTATAGTTTACTAAAGCCTTTCGTTTCTGGATACTATCGATTAGAAAAAAAGAAAAAAGCCAGAAACCTATGGAATATACTCGCAAAAAAACATCAAGAACAGTTAACATATTATGGTAACCTATCTATTAAAGAACAATATGAATATGCCCAAGAGATTGTCACAAACATAGAATATTATAGAAGCTTAGTAGACATATTGTTTATATATAAGGACAATGAAATAATAGATAATAAGGTTGAAGAATTTAATCAATACATTAAACTATTTTCTCGTTTATATAATGATGATGAATATTTGGATAAAAAAACTGAACATGAACTAGGAAAAAAGAATTCAAAGAAAGAGTTAAAAGACTAAAAATAGTGAAGTAACTAATACTATTTTAATAATATAGACATTGTTTCATTAAATGTGTAACATAGCAATATCGAGGGTTTGACCTGTTTAGAGTCAAACTCTTTTTCATATATAG
>CAKMZM010000259.1 GCA_929200365.1 uncultured Flavobacteriaceae bacterium
AACTATGAACACGTTTGTTACCCTAAGTCTGCCGAAAGATTATTTTATATAACTCCTAGCATTATTTTTATCGACCATCGGTGCATGAATACCAATCCCCACAATAGTGATACCCTTCCCCGTAGTGGTTTTATCGACCATCGGCATACCAGTACCTTCCCCCGCAAAGGGAAAACTAATCCCCGCACTATGGTAAGGCTTCCTCGCAGTGGGGGCAGCTTAACTCTGTGCGGGGATCAGTAATAATAATAGATTGCCAATATTTGTATTACCCAAAATACAAATTGAACAATCAAAATTATTGAAAGTTGAGGGTATCATCATAGATTTTCCGAATTTTGTATAATGAACTATGATCTAATAATTGTTGGGGGAGGCGCAGCTGGTTTTTTTACGGCGATTAATGTAGCAGAAAATAACCCGAAACTAAAAATAGCTATTCTAGAACGAGGTAAAGAAGTATTATCCAAAGTTCGGGTTTCTGGTGGCGGGAGATGTAATGTTACCCATGCAGAATTTATTCCTAATGAATTAAGCAAAAACTACCCCAGAGGAGAAAAAGAACTTAAAGGACCTTTTCATACGTTTATGACAGGTGATACGATGCAGTGGTTTGATCGCCGAGGGATTGCACTAAAGATAGAGGATGACGGCAGGGTATTTCCAGTTTCAGACTCTTCAGAAACGATTATCAATTGTTTTTTATCTGAAGCAAAGCGATTAGGGGTAGAAATTTTAAAAAACCATGTGGTTAAAAATTTCTATCTAGAAGATGAACAATGGTTTGTAGTAACCAGTCAGGGGAATTTTGTGACGACCAAGCTAATGATTGCTACAGGAAGTAATCCTAAAATATGGAAACTACTTTTGGATATGGGACATCAAACGATTGCTGCGGTTCCTTCGTTATTTACTTTTAATAGTAAAGATCCAAGAATTGCAAACCTACCTGGTGTAGTAACCAATGCTACTGTACAGGTTAGGGGTTCAAAATTATCGAGCGAGGGACCATTGCTTATTACGCATTGGGGAATGAGTGGCCCTGCAGTTTTAAAGCTTTCGGCCTGGGGAGCCATAGAACTCAATGCATGTGAGTATAATTTTGAAATCATAGTGAATTGGCTTCAGTACTATTCGAAGCAGGAAATTTTTGAAAAACTTAAAGTACTCAAAGATCAATATCCAAAACAACAGATATATAAATACACTCAATTTGAATTACCAAAAAGGTTATGGCAACGTTTAATTTTGGCTTCGGGAATAAGAAATGATACCCGTTGGGCCGATGTGAATAAAATTCAGCTTAAAAACGTATCAGAACAACTTACTCAGGGAGTTTTTAAGATAAAAGGAAAAAGTACGTTTAAAGAAGAATTTGTAACAGCTGGTGGGATTGATCTTAAAGAAATTAATTTTAAAACTTTTGAAAGTAAGAAACACCAGAATTTATATTTTGCAGGAGAGGTATTAAATATAGACGCTATCACAGGGGGATTTAATTTTCAGAATGCATGGACTGGAGCTTTTATTGCAGCACAGGCAATAACATCTGGTTGATGATATAAATGTTTGTTACTCTTAGCCTCTATGTTTAAACACAATGAGAACTGAAAGTTAATAGTTTGAGGTTTTGAATATACTTCAAATCATGAGCATATTGGGATATTTGAATGGCTTTAAGTAACCCTATGGTTTTCAGGAAGTAGGGAATTTAAACATACTTTTAGATTAAGAGTTTTTAAGTTTAAAAGAGATTTATAATATGAAAACATATATAGCTTTATTACGTGGCATTAATGTAGCTGGTCAGAAAAAAATCAAAATGTCAGCTCTTAAAATTATGTTTGAGGGGTTAGGTTGTACTTCGGTCACTACATATATACAAAGTGGAAATATTATTTTTAAATATAATATTATTGATATAGAAAAATTGAGAAATCTAATTAAAAAAGCAATATTTACGCAATTTGGTTTTGATGTTCCTGTTCTTGTATTTACTCTAGAAACAGTACAATCTATTCATGATAATAATCCATTTTCTGAGCGACTTAAAAATGGAGAAATTGAAGAAAAATATATATTTTTTACCTTATTAGCTAATGAGCCAGATATGATGGCTGTAAAAGAGTTAATGTCTAATTCATATGGTACAGAAGAGTTTGTAATTAATAGTAAAGTAGTGTATTTCTTTGCAGCCAATGGGTATGGAAAAACCAAATTAAACAATAATTTTTTTGAAAGAAAATTGAAATCTATTGCCACTACTAGAAACTTAAAAACAATAGTTAATATATTGAAATTTAGTCATTTAAATCAAAAAACATAAATATTAATATTAGTGATTGTCAATAGTTTTTCGTATCTTAGAAAATGTATAAATATATTATTAGCCATAAAGGAGAGGTAATCTGGCAAAACATAATTTTTGAAAAACAGTAGATTTGTACAAAGAATATTATTGTATCTAATTGAATTTATCAAATGAAATTCTATTTTTATAAACCTATTATCAAAAGTAGATTTTCAAAATGAAATAGGCAGGGGAGACTATCCAAAAAGTAAATAAACTCATGTTCTGTCATATTGTAGTGTAGTCGAAATATATAAAAAAAGAATATATTTTGTTTCTCGACTCTACTCAAAATGGCAAAAAATAGACTTTTTAGAAAGTCTCTTTTTTTGTAATTAACTTCATTATGGTGCAAAATATAAATTTTGCAGGCAAGAGCATTACTCAAGATAAGTTCAATATTCTTTTGACCTGTAAAAACAAAAATCTATCGAGAACAAGTTATTTTCTAGCAAAACCTAATTTGGATACAATCTCATTCATTTCATTTCAAAAAAATCAATCGATTTGACAGTCTTTACTGGATGCTATACTGACATCAAATTCTGGTTTAATAGTCTGATCCTTCAAAAAACCTCTCCAAGAGATCTCAATAGCTTGATTAATATGTTTTTCTTGTAGTTGAACTTGTTCATTTTCATGAATCTTTACCAGTGATACCACATTACCAAAGAAGAGTTCTTCCATAATCAAGGTATTATAAGACTTGAATATCTTTTGTTTTGTGCCCTTTCTAAAGTAGTTTTCGATTTCACCATAGTACTGCCTTGCTCTATCCTTTAATGATTGAGGGATTTCTGGAGAACGTGCAATCTGTTCAGAAAATATGAAAGCAAGAGGATTATTAACAAAATAATAAAACAGATTAAGCCACATTACAGTAAATTGTTTCCTGATGTCATCTTCTGGGATATTGCGCATAATAACTGTGCCAAAATCCTGAGTAAGCATCAGATAAAGCTCTGTAATAATCTCTTCTTTGTTTTTAAAATGGTGATATACTGTTCCGTTTGCTACCCCTGATTCTTTAATAATCTGAGAAAGAGAAGTGGCACGGATACCTTGTTTAGTTATTAATTCTAAAGTAGTCTGTAAAACTATTGCTTTTTTGCTCATAAAAATTCATATTCCTTATTCCTTAATTTAATTGCCATATACCAAAATTTAATGCAGTCACAAAAGCGACCCAAATAATATAAGGGATAAGTAGGTAGGCAGCGGTAGAATTTACTACAGTAAACCATTTAATGGTAAACAGCAATAGGATAAATAGGGCAATTATATCCAGTAATGCAATCAATGGGTTTTGTAATCCAAAGAAAAAAATAGACCACGCGGCATTGAGTAACAATTGAAATCCAAAGTGATATAACGCAGTTTTTACCCATTTATGATAAAAACCTTTGCTCCAAACAATTCCAACTGCAATTCCCATCATAATATACAATAAAACCCAAGTTGGTCCAAAAATCCAATTTGGTGGAGTAAAAGAAGGTTTGTTTAAAGTAGTATACCAAGTATTAATTGAAGTTTGAGTAGTGATACTACTCAAAAATCCGATCAATCCACATATCAATATAGCAATACCAATACGAAATAACTTTTTTTTCATTGAAACACATTAGCCAGTACTAAAATAGCAATTTATTTTTACTACCAATGCAGATAAATCTGCTTTGTGCATTAGAATTTTATAATGAAACTCACAAGCGTCTGAAAGTTTTGAGAATTTTAAGTTAGTGTTTTGTAACATATTTAATTTAGTACATGACAAAAATTAACTGTGAATAGTAATACACCTAATAATTTTATGG
>CAKMZM010000260.1 GCA_929200365.1 uncultured Flavobacteriaceae bacterium
CTTAGTTCTTTTGCTGAGTATAAAGAAGCATATCAGGAGAGTATTAATAATCCCGAAAAATTTTGGGATGCCATAGCAGAAAAATTTTATTGGCATAAGCGATGGGATAAAACATTAGAATGGGATTTTACAAAACCTGAAGTAAAATGGTTTGAAGGAGGTAAATTAAATATTACAGAAAACTGTCTGGACAGACATCTTGAAAAATCAGGAAATAAAACGGCTATTATTTGGGAGCCTAATGATCCAACCGAAGAATCACGTCATATTACCTATAAACAACTTCATGTAAAAGTTTGTCATTTTGCCAATGTTTTAAAAAATAATGGAATTAAAAAAGGTGATCGAGTTTGTTTATATATGCCAATGATCCCTGAACTAGCAATAGCGATGCTAGCTTGTGCACGAATTGGAGCGATACATTCTATTGTATTTGCAGGGTTTTCTAGTACAGCAATAGCTAACCGCATTAATGACTCAGAATGTAAAATGTTGATCACTGCAAACGAAGTGTATAGAGGTGCAAAACCTGTAAAACTAAAAGAGATGTGTGATGAAGCCTTAAAAACTACACCTTCTATAGAAACAGTTATTGTATACAGAAGAACGGTTGAGCCAACACCAATGCAAGAGGATAGAGATAAGTTTTGGTTTGATGAATTACAAAAAGTAGAAAAAGAATGCCCAGCAGAAGTGATGGATGCAGAAGATATGTTGTTTATATTATATACATCTGGTTCTACAGGTAAACCAAAAGGAATGGTTCATACAATTGGGGGGTATATGGTATATACCACCTATACCTTTGCAAATGTATTTCAATGCGATCATTTTGCTCCTACAGGACAAGATATACATGCCAAAAAACAAGATGATGTCTATTGGTGTACTGCTGATATTGGATGGATTACAGGGCATTCATACATAATTTATGGTCCATTAGCAGCAGGAGCAACAACCGTAATGTTTGAAGGAGTACCTAGTTATCCCGATTATGGTCGTTTCTGGGAAATTTGTGATAAACTTAATGTAACTCATTTTTATACAGCACCAACTGCAATCAGAGCATTAGCAAAACAACCATTAGAATTAGTGGATAAACATAACCTTTCTTCTATTAAAGTCCTTGGATCTGTAGGAGAACCAATAAATGAAGAAGCATGGCACTGGTATAATGATAATATAGGAAAAGGAAACTCACCTATAGTAGATACTTGGTGGCAAACAGAAACAGGAGGAGTGATGATTTCTCCATTAGCTGGGATTACACCAACACGACCAACATTTGCAACATTACCCTTGCCAGGTATTCAACCCGTTTTGATGAATGCTGAAGGAAAAGAAATAGAGTTTAAATCGAAAAGCTCTGAAGGAAGGTTAGCAATAAAATTTCCTTGGCCATCTATAGCAAGAACAATTTATGGAAATCACCAACGATATAAGGATGTGTATTTCTCGGCATATGAAAATATGTATTTTACTGGTGATGGGGCATATAGAGATGCAACAGGCAATTATAGAATTACAGGCAGAGTAGATGATGTGGTTATTGTTTCTGGGCATAATTTGGGAACCGCACCTATAGAAAATGCAATCAATGAGCATTTGGCTGTAGCAGAGTCTGCTATTGTTGGTTTTCCTCATGATGTAAAGGGAACAGCTTTATATGCCTATGTAACCTTATATGATAATCAAGTAGCAGATGAAGGATTGATAAAAGAAATTAGAGAACAAGTGTCTAATACCATTGGTCCAATTGCAAAACCAGATAAAGTTCAGTTTGTAAATGGATTGCCAAAAACGAGAAGTGGTAAGATTATGAGAAGAATTTTACGCAAAATAGCATCAAAGGATACTTCTAATCTGGGAGATACCTCTACGCTATTAAATCCAGATGTAGTCCAGGAGATAATGGAGAATGTGGTGTAAATCATAAATTAAAAAGCCCTTGCGTTTACATGGGCTTTTTAATTAGTGTCGTAGTCAATTACTTTTCAAAATAACTAAAAGACGCTCCTGATTTTATAGAAAGTAAACTTTCATAAATCAATTCAATAACATTTTCTACATCTTTTCTGTGTACCATTTCTACAGTAGTGTGCATATAACGCAACGGTAAAGAAATTAGAGCAGAGGCAACACCACCATTACTGTATGCAAACGCATCAGTATCTGTGCCTGTCATTCTACTAGATGCCATACGCTGAAACGGAATCTTTTTCTTTTCGGCAGTATCAATCAGTAATTCCCTCAATCTGTTTTGAACTGCTGGAGCATAAGAAATCACAGGACCCTCACCAATTTTGGTTTCTCCTTGTGTTTTCTTTTCAATCATAGGTGTAGTAGTATCATGGCAAACATCAGTCACGATAGCCACATTGGGCTTAATCGTATGTGTGATCATCTCGGCACCTCTCAAACCAATTTCTTCCTGTACAGAATTGGTAATATATAAACCAAAAGGTAATTTCTTTTTGTTTTCTTTCAATAAACGGGCAACTTCCGCAATCATAAAACCTCCCATTCGGTTATCAAGAGCACGACAAACAAACTTATCTTTATTCAGAATAAAGAATTCATCTGGATACGTAATCACACAACCTACATGCACTCCCAGTTTTAAAACCTCTTCTTTGGTATTGCATCCTACATCGATACATATATTTTCTAGAGTAGGAGCTTGTTCTTTTGAGGCTTTTCTGGTATGGATAGCTGGCCATCCAAAAACACCTTTTACAATACCTTTTTTGGTATGAATATTCACACGTTTCGAAGTTGCAATCTGATGATCACTCCCACCATTTCTAATCACATAAATAAGTCCGTTGTCTGTAATGTAGTTTACATACCATGAAATCTCATCTGCATGTCCTTCAATAACAACTTTATATTTTGCTTTTGGGTTAATTACACCAACAGCAGTCCCGTAGGTATCTGTAATAAATTCATCTACATAAGGCTTTAAGTAGTTCATCCAGATTTTTTGCCCTTCCCATTCATATCCTGTAGGAGCTGGGTTATTTAGATATTTTTCAAGAAAAGTCAGAGACTTTTTATTAAGAATGCTCTTTTTTGCCATAGTATTATTTTATTTTATTGCGAAAATAACAATATTCACATTCATTTTACAGTTTACAATTGGTTAATTATTAACTTTGGAACAATTTTAGAAGGTTTCATAATCTATAGTATGATAAAACATGCAATATATATTGTATTGGTAATGTTAACCTCTTTGGTTAATGCCCAGAAAAGAGATCAAAAACCTGTGGATACCTCTATGGTAGACACCACAGGTTACGTACAATACTATATTATAGAAGGAGATACAATTCCTCATGAAACTATTGACCTTGATGAAGTGATTATTTTAGGGAGATTAAATTTCAAAGACAAATTAGCAAGGAGAAAATACCTAATCTTACGACGCAAAACAAGAAAAGTGTATCCCTATGCAAAGTTAGCAGCAGATAGACTAATATCTCTTAATGAACGATTAGAAAATATAGACTCCAAAAGAAAGCAAAGGAAATATATAAAATTGCTACAGAAATATATGGAGGAGGAGTTTACTAAAGAACTAAAAAAACTTACCCGTACAGAAGGGCAGATACTGGTTAAATTGATTTATCGACAAACAGGTAAAACAATGTTTGAGTTGGTAAAAGAATATAGAAGCGGGTGGAGAGCTTTTTGGTATAATAATACAGCTAAGTTTTTTAATATCTCCTTAAAAAAAATATATGACCCTATAAATGTAGAGGAAGATTATTGGATAGAGGATATATTACAGCGAAGTTTTCAATCAAATATTTTAAAAGAACAAAAAACAGCTTTAGATTTTAGTTTTTATGACCTAAGAAATAAATGGTCAGATGTAGCCAAAACCTCTTCGCTAAAAAAATGAGGATGGGTTGTGCCTTATTATATCTTTTGTTATGTATATAATAAAGTTGTTTAGAGATGTAGAGTTATAAACCCTATTTTTTAACCCCTTAGAAAGAACAAAAGGATGCCGCTCTACCTCTAATAGAAAACAATACATTGGTATGTATTACGTGACTGAAATACAGAAAAAGTATAAAAAATCTATTTCCATTTTGATTAAATTTCTTATCTT
>CAKMZM010000261.1 GCA_929200365.1 uncultured Flavobacteriaceae bacterium
TGGGAACATCTTAATTGTATTGATAAATAGCACTACAGAATAGTAAAAGTCTGAATTTCTATGTTAAAAATCACATTATTTGATTTTATTAATAATATTTTTTTTGTAGAAAATTATACTTAAAAATTAAGTAAAACGGTTTAGTACATGACAAAAATTAACTGTGAATAGTAATACGCCTAATAATTTTATGGTTTATCAAGACCTCACAGGTCTTGGAGATCTGTGAAGTCTGTAAAACAACAATTTAATAATCAATTATTTAAATGTTTATTCTAATTTTTTGTCATATACTTAGGTAAAACAGTTAAAAAGCATCAGGTCGCAATTTTTTGATTGATAAGGTTATTTCTTTTTTATTTATCTCCGTTTTTGAAGTATTTTTGCTCTAATTCTGCCTGAAATTCTTCCATAACAGGTTTTACGGTACTATCTGGTAAATCAGCAATACGAATATACATCAAACCATCAACTGCATTATTAAATAATGGATCAACATTAAATGCTACTACTTTTGCATTCTGCTTAATATACTTTTTAATCAAAACTGGGATACGAAGACTTCCTGGCTCTACTTCATCGATAATCTTATCAAACTTGTTGAGATCACTTTTGCTTTCATCAAAAACAAAATCTTTATCTGCGTCTTTTAGTTTCACTTTAAATTCTTTCTTAGGTCTAACGTATTGCGCTACATAAGGGTCGTAATAATGAGATTTCATAAACTCTATCATCAGAGATTTAGAAAAATTACTAAACTTGTTACTAATACTTACCCCTCCTATAAGGTACTTATGTTCTGGAAAACGAAGGGTACAATGCACAATACCTTTCCAGAGTAAAAACAATGGCATAGGGCGTTGTTGGTATTCTTTAATAATAAAAGCTCTGCCCATTTCGATAGACTCACTCATCATTTTATGTAGTTCTGGCTCAAATCTAAATAAATCCTGAAGGTAAAATCCATCAATCCCACGATTAGCATAAATTTGTGAGCCAATTCCCATACGATATGCTCCAACCATTTTTTTGGCTTCGTTATCCCATAAAAACATATGGTGATAATATTCATCAAAAGGATCCAGATCCAACGAATTATTAGTTCCTTCTCCAATTGCCCTAAACGTAATTTCTCTAAGTCTCCCTATTTCATGAACTACACTTGGAATATGTTTTTTCTTTGCCAGAAAAACCTCGTAATTTTTACTAATCAATAATCTTTTGTCATGATCTCTACAGTATTGTAACTCTAATTCTATTGCTTTAATATTACCTTCGACTGCTATTTCTTTAGGCGATTTTGGTAATTTCAAATTTTGAGGAATCGATTCTCTTAATGTCTTTTTTTCAAAAGGATTGGCCAACATATACGTTTTCTTCCGTAAGAAATTTGTAAAGTCCTGAAGGTTAGTGTGTTCTTCCTGATCTTTTACAGAAACTGGATTACCAATTCGTACTTTGATCACTTTATTTTCCTGAGAAAAAAGTTCACTCGGCAATTTGGCTGTTCTTAAGATACCACTTATAGAGGCCAGTCGATAAAAAAGTCTGCTATTACGAGCATGAAAATATATAGGAATCACAGGAACTTTTGCTTTTTGAACCAGTCTCATCGCACTTGGTTCCCAAGGCTTATCTACATAATTTTTTCCTTCTTTAAAAGTAGACACCTCTCCTGCTGGAAAAACACCTAATGGCTTACCGTTTCTGAGGTGTAAAATAGCTTCTTTGATTCCTTTATGACTGGATTTTGCTTCTTTTCTATCCTCAAAAGGGTTGACTGGCATAACATAAGGTTCTAAAGGTTTAAAATTATGCAATAAAAAATTTGCAATAATCTTATAATCAGAACGATGTTCAAGCATTAACTTAAGTAACACTCCTCCATCAAGTCCTCCTAGTGGGTGATTAGATATTGTAATAAATGGTCCTTCTTTTGGTAGTCGTTTTAAATCTTCTGTAGGGATTTCAAAAGTAACTCCATATAAGTCAAGGGTTTTATTTATATAACTCAAACCTTCTAAATGGCTGAGTTTATCATACTGATGATTTATTTTTGATATTCGTGTAACCTTAAGAATCATCCATCCAATAAAGACACCTATAAAACCAAGTTTATCTATTTTGAGCCCTGTGGCTACTTCTCTTGCTGTGACTATAGGCATTAAATACAATTTGTGCTAGCTACAAATATAGCAAAATCCTTGAATTGATATTATTAATCTCTGGTAACCATTTGATAAGTTTCTCTGGTTATCTGTTTTAGCAAAACATCTTTATTTTTTTCTAAAGAGGCAATAGCTTCATTGGTAAAGTGCCGAATTGTAAATAAAGATACATTTGTATTATAAGTAACTCTAAATTTTGCTTTAAGTTTACCTAAAAGTTTTTCAAAATGATCAAACTTATCGTCAAGGCATACCGAAAAACTAATTGCAGAATTCTGAATCAGATCTACTTTTATATGATATTGATAAAAAAGACTAAAAATTTCACTGATATTATTTTCAACAATAAATGAAAAATCTAAAGAAGAAAGTGAGACTAACACCTGATTTCTTTTTACAATATAACAAGGTAGATGAGGATCTAATGGTTGACCTTTCTTTACAGAAGTCCCTTGATCATCAGGATTAAAAAATGATTTAACATATAATGGTATTTCTTTACGTTGCAGTGGTTGAATCGTTTTTGGATGAATTACAGAGGCTCCATAAAACGCAAGTTCTATAGCTTCTTCATAAGAAATATGAGACAGTAGTTGGGTTTTATCAAATACTCTGGGATCTGCGTTAAGTACACCAGGCACATCTTTCCAAATACTTACACTATCTGCACTTAAACAGTATGCCAAAATACCTGCGGTATAATCACTTCCTTCTCTGCCCAAAGTGGTAGTAAAATTATTCTTATCAGATCCAATAAATCCCTGAGTAATACTAAGACTATTTTTATTGACCTTCTCAAGTATCAGGTGTTGAGTTGTTTGCCAATCTACTTCGGCATCTCTATAGGCAGTATCTGTTTTAATAAAATCTCGTGCATCTAACCACGTATTTTGATATCCTTTATAATTTAGATATTCACTTACAATAGTAGTAGAAATTAACTCTCCATAAGGTACTATTTGATCATAGACATAATCATATTGAGTTGATTTATTTCTATTTAGTGTGGTTTGCATATCTAGCAAAAGCCATTCAATTTTTTTAAAAACAGGATGTTTTTTGTTTTCAAAAAGTGTTTCTATAATTTCGTTATGATATACCTCGATATCATGAAGAGATGTTTTAAGTTCCTTACTATTGTTGCTATATAATTCGACAATATGTTCTAAAACATTAGTTGTTTTTCCCATTGCAGAAACAA
Organism: uncultured Flavobacteriaceae bacterium; assembly: GCA_929200365.1. Classification (GTDB taxonomy): domain Bacteria; phylum Bacteroidota; class Bacteroidia; order Flavobacteriales; family Flavobacteriaceae; genus Aquimarina. The sequence goes on from CAKMZM010000261.1 coordinate 3,370, forward strand.
CAATAACAAGATTAGAAAATCCTGTTTTCTCAAGTACACTGAGTACATTTTTTACCCCATCAGCATCTTTTACAGATGCCCCCCCAAATTTGAAAACTCTCATTAATCAAGTATTTTTAATACTATATATTAGATATGTTATTTTGAAATCATTATAGTTCTGACACAAATTTATTGACCCCATCCTGATCCATTTGAACCAAACACCAATTTTTTAAAAGCTTTGCGCCACTTTTTTCATAAAAATTAATCGCAGGAGTATTCCAATCCAAAACAACCCATTCTACTCTTCGTACTCCTTTTGATTTTGCGTATTTTAACACTTCTCTGTATAATGCACTACCCAGACCTGTGCCTCTCATAGGTTCTTTAACGATAAGATCTTCTAAGTGAACAGAGCGCCCTTGCCAAGTAGAAAATCGATAATAAACCAAAGCTATTCCTACTATTTCATCCTTTACCTCTGCAACAAAACAATGAAAAAGAGGATGATCTCTAAAACCTTCACGTATAAGCTCATCAACAGTTATTTCGACTGCATCAGGTTCTTTTTCAAAAATTGCCAGTTCTCGGATTAAATCCAGTACCTGAGTCATATCTTCTTCTCTGGCATCTCTAATCACATAATTCATAAAAAAAGTTTATCAAAATTAAAAAATATGTATTAGAAATCAGACAATTTTCTAATGTTATATAG
>CAKMZM010000262.1 GCA_929200365.1 uncultured Flavobacteriaceae bacterium
GCAATGTAAAAGAATTAAAAGGATCAGAAGCTGAAGTAAAAGCAGAAATTGAAGCGATTAAAGCTTCTATAAAGTAAGAATCATAAAATTAATACATAAGACAACCTCGCTCTTTGGGCGAGGTTGTTTATTTTTATGATATGTATAACCTATAGTAAAAAAAGTATGACAGGTACATTTGATTTTCAGGCTAAAGAATTTTATGTAAAGAATGGATATGTTGTAATTGGTGAAATTATTGATTTCCCAAAAGGACATAAACGGATTTATTTTTCAAAAAAATTAAATACATACGATTAATACATAATATCGTACTAAACGTAGCCTATGTGGATCACTAAAATTTATATTTTTCATGTTTAAGAAAAAAGCTTTACGTATCAATACCTACCTTGGTTATGGCACAAATTCTATTTTTCGTGCAACAGGAAGAGCTATTGAAGATGAAAATATTGATTTTAGTACAAATCAAAGTATTTTTAAAACTTTACGAAATATCTACAGGCAGCTTGAAAGTGATGAAATTAGGGATGCCGAGATAGAGTTAAAATTACCTAACGGGAAAATTATAGAAACAAATACAGATCAAGAAGGTTATTATCATGTAGAACTCGATATTGCTACACTTTCTGAATATATTGACGATGAAGGATGGATTACCTATAGTGTTGCTTATAAAAAAGAAAATACGCGTAAAAAAATAAGTAATAACAACATATTTAAAAGCCAGATGCTTATCCCGTCTAATCAGGCAGAATATGGTATTGTAAGTGATATAGATGATACCATTTTACATACAGGTGTCGCTTCACTATTTAAATGGAGAGTTATTGCGAATACACTATTCAAAAATTTTGATAAAAGAATTGCTATCGAGGGCACCGTGAAATTTTGTAAAAAACTACACTTTGGCACAAAAGGATTTCCTAGTAATCCTTTCTTTTACGTGAGTAATAGTCCGTGGAATCTATATGATTATTTAAGCGCATTTTTAAATAAAAATCATTTTCCAAAAGGACCGATTTTACTTAGAGATTTCAGAATACCTTTTGATAAAACACCAAAACCTAAAGTTCCGCATAAACAGTTCGAAATTGTAAATCTTTTAACAATGTATCCACATCTTAAATTTATTCTTATTGGTGATAGTGGAGAAAAAGATGCTGATATTTACACCAAAATTGCAGAACAATATCCTGATCGTATTTTGGCTATTTACTTAAGAAACGTAAAACACCGTAGAAAAGAAAAACGAATTAAGAAGATTATATGTTGCTTTACTGCCTCTCCTATTCTTCTTGTTCATACTTATGATGAAGCTATCAATCATGCACAAGAGTCTGGATTCATAAACTAGTGTTTCATATTTCTTACTTCAGAGGTTAATTCCAGCATTGCCTCTTGTAGTTTTTTCATACTGGTAACATCAGAATTAGCATCAATATTAAAACTTAACTTGCTATTTATCTCCCAAAGCTCAACTATTTGATGGGTTTGAATCGTATAGGGTAAGTACTCAGAATTTAAAGAGATTAGCGTTATTATGGAAGCATCTTCATTTTTTTTGATTTTCTTTACTACCACACTATCTTCTAAAACGATTACACAAATTGTATTATTACTCACTTCAGAAAGGTTATTCACCGCTTTACCAATCACCCACTCTTTGGGTTCTAGTAATGGTAACATACTATCTCCTTCTACCTGAAAACCACGATATGTAGCATTTCGATATTCGGGTAAAGGAATATCGAATGCAGGTAATTGCTGATACCAATCCAAATCCTGAACATTATGAGGGTATCCTGCTGCGGCTTTTACATTTACCAGAACTATATTTTCATTATTCTGAGAATCTATAGTCACTACTTTTGGAGACACATCTCCCAGATGTAATTGTATTTTCTTTTGAGCACTATCCCCAAACAACCACAGGGGATTAATACTGAATTCTTGTAATAATCTGGCTACAACTTTTCCTGAAATCTTGGTCTTACCCCTTTCTATATCTGCTGTAGAATTTTTAATCTGCAAAACTCTGGCAAAATCAGATTGGGTATAATGGTTTTCCTCGCGAATTTGTTTAAAACGCTTTATGGTTTGGTTGGTTGAATTATCCATAAAATCGAAATTTTAATAGTATTATCATATAAACAAAATACTGTAACCTATGATAACTAGTGGCAAAGATACAAGATTTTGGAAATTTTCCAATTTTAGTATAATTATATTTTAGTATTAATGGAAAAATTCCATAAATTTGGAAAAATTACAACTAAATACATCTACCATGTCTTCACAAACCATCCCTTTATACCAAAAAGTATCAGAGAAAATTATTAGACATTCACTGGATAGTTCTATTACGTCTATCGACCAGCTTCATCAAAAACTCACCGAAAAAGGGTTTCATTTTCTTAGAAACAAAGCTGTAAAAAATTACAATTTTGACTTTTATTGTGGTACATCAAAAATTGCTATCGAGATTGATAGCTATGCGCATGAGTTTTCGGATATCTATAATTTAGATGCACCAAAAAAGTTATTTATTTCTTCGCTAGGAATTACCGTTCTTAGATTCACAGATTATCAAATATTAACTGATATAGAGGAAATTATAAGAATTGTAAAAAATCAAATAAAAACGGCTACAGAATGCATCTATGTCGTTTGAACGAATACGTCAAAAACTATCCATTTTGGCAAATGCCGCAAAATATGATGTTTCATGTGCCAGTAGTGGAGGTAAAAGAGCCAATACTAAAAAAGGATTAGGAAACAATACAGGTTTCGGGATTTGTCATAGTTATACAGAAGATGGACGCTGTGTTTCTTTATTAAAAATTTTACTTACCAATCATTGCATTTATGATTGTGCATATTGTATTACCCGAAAAAGTAATGATATTAAAAGAGCTGCTTTTAAAATTCAGGAAGTAGTTGATCTAACTATTAATTTTTATAGAAGGAATTATATCGAAGGGTTATTTCTAAGCTCTGGAATATTTAAAAACTCTGATTTTACCATGGAGCGATTAGTTGCTGTGGCAAAAAAACTCAGGTTAGAAGAGAATTTCAATGGGTATATTCACCTCAAATCCATTCCTGGCGCCAGTGATGAATTGATGCGAGAGGCAGGGCTATATGCAGATCGATTAAGTGTAAATATTGAAATCCCCACCAAATCTGGATTAAAACTTTTGGCGCCAGATAAAAAACATGAGGATTTTATAAAACCTATGCAAAAGGTTAAAAATGAAATCATTCAATACAAAGCAGAGCGCAAAATTATAAAGAACACTCCTATATATGCCCCAGCAGGGCAAAGTACACAAATGATCATAGGAGCAACTGGTGAGAGTGATCGGGATATTATGTATTCTGCCACTTATTACTATAAGAAATTTAACATGCGAAGAGTATATTACTCTGGATATATTCCTGTTATGTCAGACTCCCGATTACCATCCTTAGGGAAAATCGTTTATACCAAACCGATTGGTTATTAAGATTTTATGGATTTTCTGTTAACGAAATATTGAATGACACATACAAGAATCTGGACTTGGATATTGATCCAAAGCTAAGTTGGGCATTACGTAATCTACACCTATTTCCTATTGATATCAACAAAGCAGATAAAAGGATATTGGCCCGGATTCCTGGTGTCGGTATGCAATCTGTATTTAAAATACTACAGGCTAGAAAATTTAGAAATCTGGATTGGTCTCATCTTCAATCCATTGCATAGCTCTATACAGAGCCCAATATTTTATCACTTGTAATTCTAAGGATTTTTACACCAAAGATCTTGATCCTCAAATATTAAAATCCATAATCCTAAAAAACTCTAATAGCAAGTATAAAAAATATTTTAATCAACAGTTATTAATAGTTTGCTATTTAGTTTATAATGATTTTGACAAAATCCTTTTATTAATAGTACTTGACAGTAACTATCAATAACATTAATTATTAAACGATTAATAAGTCTTTTTTCCTAATATCAACACTTATGAATCCGCAAATGATATTGCTATAT
>CAKMZM010000263.1 GCA_929200365.1 uncultured Flavobacteriaceae bacterium
ATACACTTTAGCATAATTTCCAAAAAACTTAGCCCTATGTTCAAACACAGAAGAAACCAACATTCAGTAATAAACTAAAATGTATGATTGCATTTTTTGTAGATAATATACCTAAAAGTTTTACTACTATAAAGAGAGCTTATTTCAAGACGGGAAATATTTTTCTTCTTTTAACTCTTAGGATACAAAAATGATTTTTCTACTTCAAAATCTATTATACCACCTTCTTTTACCTCATAAATTATAAAAAGTTCTCCCCAATACACACCATCAGTAAAATCAGCTATAATCCATTTATGATTTAATAATCTTACTTTATTAATATTCATATTCCCTTCCATTCCAACAAATGGAATTAATGGATTATCCTCTCCTGCTTTATTTTGCCCAATAATCTGATCGCTTATCGTTAAAGCCAATTTATTGGCATCGTAGCCCATTTCTTCAAAGTAACTTACTGCATCCTCATTACTTTCTAAAGTAAAATAGGTAAGATCCATATTCACATTAATTAGTGAATCAACAGTTGCTTCTTTTGCAGTAATTTTGGTGGTTAAGTTCTCTATTTTTGTATCATAGGATTCTTTTGCTTTTTTTGCATTCATGAACTGAAAAAGGATGAACAATGCTGCAAAAATGAATAGATATAAAAAGATTTTATTTTTCATATTCTAGATAGTTATTTTTAAATTATCGTAAGCTATATATACATTTTTTGGTAGGGTTTTCTCAACTTCTTCATGAAACCCTAACATGTGGCTTATATGAGTAAGATATGCTTTTTCTGGTTGTATTTCTTCAATAAATTCAAGAGCTTCTTCTAAATTAAAATGCGAATGGTGAGGCTCTATTCTTAGTGCATTAATCACTAAAACTTTAACCCCTTGCAATTTTAATCTTTCCTTTTCTTCAACTGTTTTTACATCAGTCAAATATGCAAAATCTTTAAATCTAAATCCAAACACCTGTAAACGATTATGAAATGTATTTATCGGAATAACATCAAGATTACCTAATTGAAAAGGCTCATTAGTCAGTTCATTTTCAATAACACTTGGTGCTCCAGGGTATTTGTTTTCTGAAGAAAAAATATACTCAAACCTTGTCTTAAGTGCTTGTAAAACTCTTTTATGTGCATAGATAGGAATATCACCTTGTCTGAAAAAAAATGGTCTGATATCATCTAATCCCATAGTATGATCTGCATGCTCATGAGTAAAGACTACCCCATCAATTCTGGACACCTGATTTGAGAGCATTTGTTGTCTAAAATCAGGTCCACAATCCACAACATACTGGTAATCATCCCAAGATACAAGTATAGAAACACGAAGTCGCTTATCCTTGAAGTCATCACTTAAACAAACAGGATGAGTACTTCCTATAATGGGAATCCCTTGTGATGTACCTGTACCAAGAAAAATTACTTCCATAATTGAATAAGTTGAAACAAATGTACTTATATTTTTTTGGTCAAAAATCACATATTTCTCATAAATAATACTTAAAACACTAGAGGATATAGAAATTTACATGCAAACCTTTTTTAATACTCATTGTATTGTTACCTTTACGGGAAATAAAAAAGCCCTTTTTGCTATGCCTATTAAGATAATGGGAGATAAAGAATTTGAATCTGTCCCTTCAATAAAGAGTAAAGCTTTACGTATTAATCTGAATCAAAACATCTATGGCTCTTTTGCAGAAATTGGTGCAGGTCAAGAAACTGTACGGAATTTTTTTAGAGCTGGTGGGGCTTCAGGTACTATTGCAAAAGCAATGAGCGCGTATGACAAAGATTTTAGTGATGCTATTTATGGTATTGAAAATGATAAGCGCTATGTTACCGAAGCTAGATTAAAAAAAATGCTTCGCCATGAGGTTGGTCTTATAGAAGAAAGAATTACTCGAGAAAAACACCCCAATAAGTTATTTTTTAGTTATGCAAATACCGTAGCTACAATTGATTTTGCCAAAAAATATAAAGGTCATGGTTGGGTAGGCATTCGATACCAGACAACACCAAATGAAGATTATAATGAAATTTTACTCCATATTCGTTTTCATGAAAATGATGCCAAGTTACAACAAATGACATTAGGAATATTAGGAGTTAATCTTATCTATGGAGCCTATTATAAGTACGATAATCCTAAAAAACTTCTGCGATATCTATATGATCATCTCGATAAAGATCAAATAGAAATTGATACCATAAACTTTTCTGGACCACGATTCACAAAAGTAGATAACCGTTTAATGAGTTTACAATTGGTTAAGAATGGAATGACCGAGGCTGTAATGTTTGGTCCAGATGGACATAATATATTACCTGCTGCAATATTATATAAGAAAAACATATTAGCACTTCGAGGAAGTTTCAGACCTGTAACCAAGGTTAATATGGATATTTACAAAAAATCACTTAATATGTTTTTAAGTGAAAATAAAGTAACCAAAGATAAAACTGTAGTTATTTTTGAAATAACATTATCGAACTTAAGAGCTGAAGGCGAAATTGATGAAGAAGATTTTATGGCTAGAGCCAGATTACTTTGTTCTCTGGGACAAACAGTAATGATTTCTAATTATAAAGAATATTATAAAGTAGTAGAATATTTCTCTAATTATACCAAAGAGCGTATGGCTATGGCTATGGGAGTTAATAATTTGATAGATATTTTTGATGAAAAATACTATAGACACCTTAGTGGTGGTATTCTGGAAGCTTTTGGTAAACTATTCTTTAAAGATTTAAAAGTATACTTATATCCATTAAAAAATCATAAATCAGGAGAGATAACCACTAGTGATACCCTTAAAGTACACCCAAGAATGAAAGAACTTTATAAATTCTTTAAATACAATGGCAAGTTGCAGGATATTACAGATTATGACGCTTCTATCATGAATATTTTCTCAAGAGAAGTATTACAAAAAATTCAAGAAGGAGAATCTGGATGGGAAGATCAATTACCAGATCTCATTCCAGAAATGATAAAAGCCAATAACTTTTTTGGATATAAAACAATAGAAACTGTAAAGTAAAATATCACCCACCCCATACACAAAATATATTTAAAAAGCAGTATGGTTATTTATCATACTGCTTTTTAAACATAATATCTATAATATTTGTGCTGTGTGGTCTTTTGTTTTCACTTTAGTAATTACCTCAGAGATAATTCCTTTTTCATCAATAACAAAAGTAATACGATGAATTCCATCATATTTTTTACCCATAAACTTCTTTGGTCCCCACACCCCAAAAGCGTTAATTACAGCTTTATCCTCATCTGCTAACAATGGATAAGGTAATTCGAATTTGTTTTTAAAATTTTGTTGACGTTTAGCGCTATCTGCACTGACTCCAATAATTTCATATCCCTTAGCAAGAAAAGTATGATAGTTATCTCTAAGGTTACAAGCCTCTACTGTACAACCAGGTGTACTTGCTTTTGGATAGAAAAAAACAACCAATTTTTTACCTTCATAATCTCCCAAAGTAATTGTATTTCCATCCTGATCTACTGCCGAAAAATTAGGAGCTTTATCCCCTGCTTTTAATGTTGTCATTCTTTAATATGTTATAATGATTATATTCTGATTTAAGTTTATGGTATAAAAATAAAACGAAAATTATAATCTTCTTTTAGTTTTAAAAAAAATAATAAAAATTTCTAAGTGCATGACAAAAAATTAGAATAAACATTTAAGGAATTGATTATTAGAGTACTATTAAATTGTTATTTTACAGACCTCACAGGTCTTAGAGACCTTTTAGTATAGGTACTGGGGTAATATACCTGGTAACAAGGCTTCGTCATACCTTGCGATAAGGCTTCGTCGTACCCTGCGATAAGGCTTCGTCGTACCCTGCGATAAGGCTTCGTCATACCCTGCGAATGAATAGATAAAAATAGCAATAGCAAAAAACGGGTATCATATTAAATATTTATACCCGTTTTTATACACCTTTATGCTACTGTTAATAGCATTTCATAAATAGTAGTACGCAATATTTTGGCATCATTTCTTTT
>CAKMZM010000264.1 GCA_929200365.1 uncultured Flavobacteriaceae bacterium
GTGAATAGTAATACGCCTAATAATTTTATGGTTTATCAAGACCTCACAGGTCTGTGAGACCTGTAAAACAACAATTTAATAATATTATAATCAACTACTTAAATGTTTATCCTAATTTTTTGTCATGTACTTAGAATTACTTTATAGTAATCACATGTTTTTCATCTTGCTTTTTCTTACCCTAAACATTTGTCATATGTACTGCTATTAATAATAAAAGTATTAATCGTTTTATTTTTTTGAATATTTTAAAAAATTAATAATTCTTATTTAGATTGAATTAAAATAAAATATATATTTGTTGCAAAATATTAAGAATGAATCTAAATAGTAGGGTGTTTTATTTTTTTATTTTTTGTTTCAATTTCATATTTGCACAAGAAAATGAAATAAAAAAAGATTCTGTTAAAACAGAAAAATTAGAAGAAGTAGTAGTTACAGGTCAATATTCTCCACAATCAATTAAAAAATCAGTTTTTGAAGTAAAAGTTATTAGTAGAGCTCAAATAGAGCAGCAAGCGGGCAATAATCTTGCCGATGTTTTAAATCAAACATTAAATATTAATATTGTTCCGAATACGTCTTCAGGAAAATCCACAGTACAATTATTTGGTCTAGATGGTCAGTATTTCAAAATATTGATAGATAATATTCCAGTAATTAATGATGAAGGTTTAGGAAATAATACAGATTTAACCCAAATAAACCTAGATGATATTCAGCAAATAGAAATTGTAGAGGGATCCATGGGAGTACAGTATGGAGCAAATGCAGTGTCTGGAGTTATCAATATCATAACTAAAAAATATGCAAAATATAAATGGGAGATTACACCATATATACAAGAGGAAACAGTAGGGAATGAATACGGTTTTTTTGATAAAGGAAGACATATACAATCATTAAAAATAGGGCATAAAATCTCTAATAGCTGGTATACAAATGCTATTTATACAAGAAATGATTTTGCTGGTTTTTGGAATGATAAAAAAGGAAAACACCATGACTTGGATGATGGTAAAAGAGGATATTTATGGTTGCCAAAACTACAGAATACAGCCAAAGCTTTATTAAGCTATAAAGGGGATAATACTTTTAGATCCTTCTATAAGTTCGAATATTTTAATGAACATATTGATCGGTTTTCAGAACAGATAAACCCTAATTATAACCCATCTACCCAAACTAATGATCCTGTTGGAAATGATATCATTTTTAAATCCGAGCGTTTTTACCATCATCTTAACTTTTTAGGAAAATGGAGAACAAGTTTTAATTATGATATTTCCTTATCATATCAACAACAAAAAAGAAATGTAGAAACCTTTAGATATAGAATTAGAAATAGAGAAAAATTTGATATAGAAAACTTTGAATATGAATCTAGAAAAGTACTCTATTCTAAAGGAAACTTTAGTAATTTTTTAGAAAATGAGTGTTTCGATTTTCAATTGGGGTATGAAGTGAATCATATTAATGGATACGCGTCTAGCGTTTCAGGCAGTTTTGATGGAGAAAATATAAAAAGAGAATTAGGCTCTTATGACTTGTTTGGATCTACCGAAATTATTGTTAATGATAAATTTTCTATACGCCCTGGAGCAAGATTACTTACATCTTCTGTATTTAAATCCCAAGCAGCAGTATCATTAAGCACTAAGTATAATTTTGCTAATGGGGTAGAATTAAGAGGTGTAGTAGGTTCTTCTCCTAGATTACCAAATTATACAGAACTGTACACTTATTTTGTAGATGCAAATCATGATGTACAAGGCAATGAAAATTTAAAACCTGAGCAAGGAAGTTCTGTTTTTATACACCTTAAGAAAAGTTTTGACTTAACAAGCTTTTCTAGCTTTAAAATGTTGAGTAAGCTTTCTCTAAACTATTTAAATGTGTCTGATAGAATAGAATTGAGTTTAGTAAATCGGGCACCACTACAATTTAAATATATCAATATAGATTCTTACAGAACCATAGGAGCATTTTTTAACAACACAATGCATTATAAAAACTTAAAAGCTAATATAGGAATTGGTTTTTCTGGAGAATCAAAAGTATTAAATAGTAGAGTTTTACACAATGATGATTATTTATATAGAATGCAGTTTAATGCAAATGCTGCGTATTATACAAAACGTATAGGAGTGGTGTTTTCAGCATATTATAAATACAATGGTGCTTCACAACAATTTGTACAGCAGCAAAACGAAAATGACGAAACAGAATTGATAAAAGGAAAGCAAAATGGTTATAGTTGGTTAGATGCTTCTGTACGTAAAGATTTTTTGAATAAAAAAATTCAATTAACGGTAGGAGCTCGTAATCTTTTAGATATAACCGAAGTAAATACTACCGCCGTAGAAGGCGGTGCGCATTCTGGACCACCAGCAACTATATTACTTGGGTATGGGAGGTCATATTTTTTTAAACTAATCTATAATCTTAATTTTTAATCGATAAGTCACAATGAAAACAAATCTAATTTTTATTAAAGCACTATTGCTACTTTTTATGATAAGTGGGTGTAATAGTGATGATGATGCAGTAATACAACAACAGTTTGCTGTAGCTTTTGAAAACCCCTCAGTAAGTTTTTCAACAACAGATGAAAGCAAAGAGATAAAGGTTGTTTTTTCACGTAATGCTCCTGAAACGGGAACAGTAACAGTAAATTATACTTTGGATAATGCTGTTTATGGCACTGATGCTGATTTTACTACAGCACCTTCTGGAGAGACAGGAACTATAGATATTGCATTCAAACAAGGAGATACAGGAACTACATTTACTTTTAATAAACTAAAAAATCCTATTGAAGGAGTTACTAAAGCAGTAACTTTTTCTATCTCTAAGGTAAGTGTTGTAAACAGTACGATAAGTGGAAATACCAATTTGGCAGTAAGTTTTACAGAATCTGCAGCACTGGGTGGAAGTATTACTCCAAAAGTTGGAGGGGTTAATTATCCCAATCAAGTCTATATTGATTTAAGTGCTCAGAAAACTACAGAAGTTAAAAGAGACACCTGGGAAATAGCTTTTCATTCAGGAACAGAAAATAAAGTATTTTTAAATTCCTCTCTTAGGGTCACAGCCGCTGAACTTTCTCAATTTACAGATTTAAATGCAGTAACGAGCGCTAGTAGTTTTACACCCGCATTAACTTTTGATGAGGTAACGGTCAATACTGTCGAAGAATATAAAGCAGGTGTAAAACAATCATATACTATGTATGGTCCTTATGCTGATCATAGAGATGGTAGTAAAACGGCTATTTCAGAAATTTCTTCAATTGACGAAGAAAATAAAGTGTATTTGGTTTATATGGGATCTGAAATCCCCACAAGCCCTGGTTCAGAAAGTATTAATACTACAGGAGATGATAGAGGATGGTTTAAAATTAGGGTTTTGATGGATGGAGATAGCTATAAACTTCAGTACGCCGAATTAGAAGCTACAACATTTGCAGAAATTATTATTGATAAAGACTCAAGCTATAATTCAGTAGCATTTAGTTTAACTAGTGGAAGCAAAGTTTCTGTAGAACCTGCCAAAGAAAACTGGGATATAAATTTTATAGGAGTATTTGGAGCCGAAAATGGTCCTACGTATAGTGATTATGTACTTCATAATACATTAGGTGGTACAGGTTTGTATCAGGTTACTACATATCAAGTTGTAGATGGTGTAACTACAGAATTTGATGTGCCTTCTTATGAAAATTTTACAAAGGATGATATTGAAGAGGCATCACTAGATTATAAAACCAGAAATATTATAGGAAGTAGCTGGCGCACTAGTGGATATCCTAATCCTGCCAAATTAAAAAACGACAGATATTTTATTATAAAAGATATAGTAGGTAATTACTATAAACTTCGTTTCACTGCATTAGTCAACCAAAATAATGAAAGAGGTAACCCTAAATTAGAGTATACTTTGTTGAAGTAATAAAGTTGTGTTTTTTGCCCAGAGTGTTAATAATAACTCTCCATATCTTAG
>CAKMZM010000265.1 GCA_929200365.1 uncultured Flavobacteriaceae bacterium
CGATGACATCTTTGGTATATTGTATCTGATCTGGTGAGGTCATAGGTTCTTGATACACTCGGGTAAACACATAGTTCTCATTAGAGAGGGTAAGCTCATGGGAAGCATAAATACAACCTTTTTGTGGTCCTGTTTCTCCTGGGCATTTGTCATTTTTATTAGACACATATCCTGTGGGTTGACTACACTGTCGTTTTGAAACATTAGGATCTCCAAAATCATCCCCATCGGTATCTGCATACCATTTTGGCCCTGGAGTAATCGAATAATTAACTGCTCGCGTTCCACTCCAACATCCCGTACTATTATTTCTGGATCTTAAATAATAGGTAGTTCCGCTAGTTAGGCTAATACGCTGTGCAGCATTTGAAGTATCGCTTCCAGAGGCACTACTTTGCCAATAATAGGTAAAACCACCAGGAGGGTTACTTCTTGTAAGTATTGTCTCTTCACATTTATTAATAATAGTGGGAGTTGGAGGAACAGAGGGTATACTATTAATACCATAATTTACCGTTTTTATAGCACTCCAGCATTTGGTAACACTATTATAAGCTCTTAGGTAATATACACTTCCGTTAGTACGTCGAATCGAATTTTCCGAATTTGAAGTACTTGTCCCTGATGATGAACCCTGCCAGTACCATGTTGTATTACCTGGGGGGTTGCCACGAGTAAGTATTGTATGACCACAATTATTGGTAATAGAAACGGTAGGAACAGTAGGTTTATTTTCATCAATGCCCGCAGAACAATTATTATCGATCCCATCACAGATTTCTAATGCTCCGGGGTATATGTTTTTATTGTTATCATTACAATCGCCTGCTATTCGCCTGTAATACCCAGAAAGAGGACTGCCCGCAGGAGGGGAGCATCCAACAAAAGATGTAGTACCTCCGTAATTATCCAAATCTCTGTCTAAATACCATTTGGTACCTGGATGTATTTTAGGATCATTATCATTACAATCTCTACCGTTATTAACATAACTGGCAGAAGGCTGACAAGCCATAGTATAATAACTAACACCATAACTATCACCATCCTTATCTCTATGCCATTTTTTAGGATAGATTGATGCATTGTTATCATTACAATCCCCAGAACGTGTTACATAACCACTCGGCTGAACGTAAGCTTTTTTGGTAACTAAAGGATTTCCCCAATGATCACCATCGGCATCACGATAATAAGTAGTCATCTCACCATCTCCTGGTATGAGTAGAATAATAGGCAGATCATCTTTCTTATCCTTATCCTGAACTGGACTTACCTGAGTGTATCCTAGTGAAACTGATAATAACAATAAGATCACTATCGCTCTTTTATATTTTATATTTTTGAATATCGTTTTCATAAAATACTTCATTATTGATTTTTATAGTTGTATTTGCGCTCTGACACTAAATTGCCTTCTGTATCTTTTATGAATTGTAATCGATCAAACGCATCGTATTCATAATAGATAGTATATCCTTTGGGGTCAGTCATACTGGTTACCCCAATAAGCGGGTCATAGGTATACCCTGTGATTTGGGCATCCTTAAAATAGTCATGTTCTCTAAGGTTTTTGAATAGGTTGCGCATGGTGTTTTCTTCTCCTACTGTATCTTCGTTATCTGATGTTACTTTTAACTGATTAATAAGCGCAGTTGCAGTTGTAGGAATCCCAGTATAACTGGCATTCTCAATCTTGGCAATCGGGTATTGATTCTGATATCCCCAGATGTACATAATATGAGTTCCATCGGCTTTTGAAACTTCGAGAGGATTTCCCTTATGGTCATATTTATGGTATTGTATCCTATTTTGCATAGGGTTGGTGCTACTGTTATATGCTCCTTTTAAGGTTTGTACAAACTCTGGCTGTGTGCTGTTGAACCAGGTTTTATAGAGGGTACGCTGGGTGGTTTTAGCTCCATTTTTATTGACTACTGTTTGGAGAGGTATCCCTATACGGGATTCAGATTTACCAGTTTTTAAACGGTCAATGGTTTGAAATTCATCAGGTGACAATACTTCATTTCCCAGAGATGTGGTCAAGGTTACATCATCGGGGTAATACATTCGTGTTTCCTCGTTATGACCTCTACTATTAATTATTGTTCTACTGGAAGGAAGCCCTGCTAATCCAGTTTCATAAGAATAATTGGTCGTAGTCGACAAGATTTCCTGCCCTGTAGTGTCATACTGTATGGTTGTAGTTGACCCAAGAGACAACCATTTACAGAAAACAGGGTAATAGATAATATCAATGCCCGAAAGCCCCTTACTACTACCCCTGACAGTTTTTTTATTAATATACCTATTGTTTGCCTGATAGGCCTGTATTTTTCTTGTTTTGGATTCATCAACAATATAGGTGTTGACTGTTTCTTTGGTGTTTTTTATTACCTCATTTTTTTTTGTAAAAAAAGTTTCTTTCATCAAAGTACCGTCCCATAACGAGAAATTGATTGAGGGCATAGGGGTCAATTCCTTACCAAAAAAGACAGTCCTACTGGCAACATCTCCATTGGCTCTGAACTCTTTTTCTATGCCTCCTGCTTCAAAATTTTCTCCTTTGCTTATTGTGATCACTTTGTTTTTATAATTGCTTACAAAATTGGTGTATAACCCATCTATACTATTGTCCTTTAGCAAATGTTCGGTATAGGTTGCCAAATTGTTTGGTTTGATTTCAGGTACACCGCCTATGGAACATATATATTCTCGATATTCATGGCTGATAAAATCTTGTATCACAAACTTCTTGAGAGAATACTCATGGATACGTTCTTTGAAATTGTAGAAGTATGTTGTAACCTCTTCTGGGGCAGTGGCAGAAGCTTTGTTTTTTATTTTTTTGACTCTGATCCCAGATTTATTATTAGGGTCAGCTTCCTGATATTCTTCTATGACATATTTGAAATTCAATGACGCAAACACCTTTTGATAATTGTGGTTAGCAAATTTAGATTCTAAAATAAACCGATACGTATTGTCTTTTACAAATCTAATAGAGTGTTTGATGTCTTTAACATCCTTGAGATAACTCTTATACATCTCTTGCTCTCCTGTTGTGATGTTTTCTACAATTAGGTTCACAAATAATTTGTCTCCAACCTCGGCTCCAGAATCTATGTTTAATACTAATTCGGTATCATGATCCACGCTCATGGTGATATCATTTTCAAAAGTTTCCCTGACTAGGATCATCGGTCCATTGGTTTCAACTACTGGTGATTCTGAAGAATCCAGCTCAAAATAAATAGGTATATTTACAAAGCTACTATTATCTGTAATGATTTCTACAATAGGCTGGTACTCTAATTGGGTATATCCCTTTGTAGGATAAGTAACCTTGGTCAATATCCCTTTTTGCACAAACCTGAAATCCGAGTTACGGTTTCCTGTGGTTACATCCCAAAACATAGACTCTTTATGGTTCGGTAAAAAACTTTTATTGCCTTTATTATTATAAAACCCCAAAAAGTCCTGTGCAAATGAAAGTCTGGGGGGTAAAGCTTCAGGAGTATTATAGCTAAATATATAAGATTTGCCGTTTATGGAATTACGGGATTGATCCAATTCTTCAACGCTATCCAAAAACAAGCGGTAATGATTACCAGGACTCTGTAATTTAGGAGGTTCATTGCTATACTTCACATTGCTCTTGATATCTAATTGGTTAAACTTATATCCTTTGATGAATTGATCGCCCGTATAAACTTCAAGGTTATTGATCCTATAGGCATCTTCTATATCCAACCGTCCCTTTGTAGAGTTAAACACTGCTTTATCTGTATTTCTGTTGGAAGTGATGCTCACTAAATTTTTCCCTTTTATATAAGTATAGAAAAGGCATAGATCAGGACCTTCTAAATCATTTTTGATTTTCTGGGGGGTGCCGCAATATTGGTTGCTATAGGAAATTACATTTGATACTTTTCTATACGATTGCGAAAACCCAGATTTGTAACTAAAGTAACTATCCTTATAGTTA
>CAKMZM010000266.1 GCA_929200365.1 uncultured Flavobacteriaceae bacterium
TTCGATTTGAGGAGCATATTTTTTAATCGTCATTTCTACTCCAGATTTAAGAGTCATTTGATTTACACTACACCCTACACATGCGCCTTCTAATTGAACCTTAACGATCTTATCATCTTCAATAGAAATTAAAGAAATATTTCCTCCATCACTTTCCAAAAACGGCCTTATTTCATCTAGGGCCTTTTCTACATTAATTTTTAATTCTTCAGAAGTCATTTTCTATTTTTTTACAGCAGAACACCCTGCCATTGTTGTTATTTTAATTGCTTCGGTTGGAGGTAGATTATCATTTCTGTTTACTACTTCCTGAACCACATTTTTTGTCAATTCTTCAAAGGCCTTTTCTATTGGTGTTGCTGTCTGTAATGATGCAGGTCTACCTGCATCTCCAGCTTCACGTATACTTTGCACCAACGGGATCTCTCCCAAAAATGGAACATCGAGATCCTCTGCAAGGTATTTAGCTCCTTCTTTACCAAAGATATAATATTTATTGTTAGGAAGCTCTTCTGGTGTAAAATATGCCATGTTTTCTATAATCCCGAGGACAGGTACATTAATACTGTCTTGTTGAAACATAGCTACTCCTTTTCTGGCATCTGCTAATGCTACATTTTGAGGAGTACTAACTATCACTGCTCCCGTTATCGGCAGCGACTGCATAATAGATAGATGTATATCTCCTGTACCGGGTGGTAAATCGATTAACATAAAATCGAGCTCTCCCCATGCGGCATCAAAAATCATTTGATTTAATGCTTTTGCTGCCATTGGTCCTCTCCAAACCACTGCCTGATTGGGTTGTGTGAAAAATCCAATAGATAAAATCTTAACCCCATAATTTTCTATGGGCTTCATTTTAGATTTTCCATCCTCTTTTACAGAAAGAGGTCGTTCGCGTTCTACATCAAACATTATAGGAACAGAAGGACCATAGATATCTGCATCTAATACTCCAACTTTAAATCCCATTTTGGCCAAAGTTGCTGCAAGGTTAGAGGTTACAGTAGATTTACCTACACCTCCTTTACCAGAAGCTACTGCAATAATATTAGTAATTCCCGGGATAGGTTTTCCTTTAATCTCGTTGTTTTGTGGTTGAGCAGCAGGCGCTTCGACTTTGAGGTTAACTTTAACCTTTGCTTTCTCATATACTTTCTCATGAATAGCTTTCATTACATCTACTTCTGCACGTTTACGAATATGCAATGCTGGGGTGGTTAAAACTAAATCTACAATAACCTCGTCACCAAAAGTAATTACATTTTTTACAGCACCACTTTCTACCATGTTCTTCCCTTCGCCAGCCACAGTGATAGTCTCTAATGCTTTTAAGATATCTGATTTCTCTAACTTCATGAGTATTATTTCTTTTTCTAACTAAGTTTTATCAATACCAATTGATCCAAAGTGCAAAGATAGGTCGAAAAGTTAAGATTATAAAGCCTGTAAATTGAAATGATTTATAGCAGTATCGCTATTGATTATATCTTAATATTTGTAAATTTTTGAAAAATTAGGAAATATTAGGATAAATCGTATATTTGATAATATTTGTAAATTTTTGAAAAATTAGGAAATATGATTGAAAAAGCTCCTGAAATAATACAAAGAGTAACTGAATTTTCATATCTACTAGATGAACTTCATTTAAACCTTAAAACCTTAAAAAAAATTGAAAATGAATACCTTTATTGGGATAAAATAAAATACTTAAAAGAGGAGGGTTTTGAAGGTAATAATCTATGGAAAATTACAAAATACAAAAGGAAGTTTCAGTATTCTGCTTTGCAAATTGGTAAAATTAATTGCGTATATAATATTACTAAAAGCTTACAACAAAAACTCCATTATCTAGATCATAATTTTGGAGCAGGATTACAAAAAGAACAATTACTTTCAGAATTAGATAAACAACAATATCTTAATAATGCATTGATGGAAGAATCAATCTTTTCATCTATGATAGAAGGGGCTACCACTACAAGAGTGAAGGCTAAAGATATGCTTAGGAAAAATAAAAACCCGAAAAATAAATCGGAGCAGATGATTCTGAATAATTATGAAACTATTCGATTTATAAGTGATCATAAAACTGAAGATATTTCAATCGAGAAACTTTATGAGATTCATAGACTGGTTACCAAAAACACATTAGAAGAAGAAAAAGTAGGGGTTTTTAGAAAGAATAATGAAATACATGTAATGAACGAAATTACAGGAGAGATTATTCATACACCTCCCGATTATAAAGCACTTGATGCACTTATGCAATCATTCTGTGATTTTTTTAATACTAATCCAAAAGATAATTTCATTCACCCTATTATTAAAGCAAGTATTTTGCATTTTTTAATTGGATATATTCATCCATTTGTGGATGGAAATGGAAGAACAGCTCGTGCGATTTTCTATTGGTATTTGCTAAAAGACGGATATTGGCTTGCAGAATACCTCTCTATTTCAAGAGTAATTATGAAAACGAAAACGCAGTATGAAAAAGCATATATTTATACTGAAATAGATGATATGGATGTTACTTATTTTATTTACTACCAAGTAAAAGTACTAACACAAGCTTTTGAAGACTTAAAAAAATATGTTGCCAAAAAGAAAAAAGAAGAAATTAAACTTTCTACATTTTCTGCTATCCCAAATATTAATGAAAGACAAGCCCAAGTTTTATTTTGGATAAAAGAAGACGAAAATCGTCATTTTTCTGTAAAAGAAATAGAAAACATTTTTTCTATTACCAATCAAACTGCAAGAACTGATTTGGAAAGTTTGGTAGATCGAAATATTCTAAAAAAAATCAATATTAACAAAAAGACCGCAAACTATTGGAAAGGCGATGATTTTGATAAAAAATTCTCATAACTCTTTCATAGGATCCCAAAACAATTTTTCGAAATCTATGATTTGGTTATCTATAACTTCAACACCTTCATTTTCTAGCAACTGTTGCATTAGATTAGTACCTTGAAAATGATGTTTTCCTGTAAGAATTCCTTTTCTATTTACAACACGATGGGCAGGAACATCTTCACGGCCTCCGCAGGCATTCATAGCCCAACCTACCATTCGGGCACTACGTGCGGCGCCCAAACATTTTGCAATAGCTCCATAAGAAGTGACTCTGCCATACGGGATAAGTTTGGCAACTTCATATACTCTTTCAAAAAAATTTGTATCAGGTTTTGATCTGGTATCTATATCATTTTTCTTTACTCCCATGTATATATAATTCTTGCTAAGGTTATCACTACTAAAATTAACATTAATATTCCCATAAAATAATTAGAGTATTTGGCAATAGATGCAGTTTTCTTTTCGATTTTAAGGAAAGAAAACACATAAAAATAGAGCGTTACAAAGGTTCCTGCTCCGGCTGCTATAATAAAGGCAGTAATTCGCAGGGTATCGTATTCTATTTTTCCACTAACACTCATTCCCGCCGCAATAGCGCAGAAATAGGGTATGGGTAATACATTAATTGCAGACATCATAACACCTTTAAAAAAACTTCTGGTGTCATTATTTCGATATACTTTTATTTTTGTACTTTTTTGTTTTGCTTTTGCAAAAAAATAGATGGCCATGAAAAAAAAGATGACTGCTCCTGTACGAAGTAATATATTTTTAACATACGGATTGAAGAAAATATACTTAGCCAAAAGAATAGCTATCAATGCTTGAAATATTACAACTATTGATGCGCCAATTGCAACTAAGATTCCGTTATTTTTACCTCTCTCCAAGCAAGTTCTGGCTACAGTCATATTTACCAGTCCAGGAGGAATTACTCCAACTAGTGATGCAAAAAATGTAACTAAAAATAGTTTGGCAGTTTCCAAAATTACTGAGGTAATTACGTGATCCTAAACTGGATGTAAGTTATAGGTTTATTTTGTTCTAAATATTGCTTTTCATAAAAAGTTTGAATTGCAGTTACAACCTCGGGAGATCCTTCATTGTGATA
>CAKMZM010000267.1 GCA_929200365.1 uncultured Flavobacteriaceae bacterium
TGTTACAGATACTAATAGTATTGCTACAAAAAGTATATTGCAAAAATTCATAACTTTTATTATAATTTATATTTATACATTCTAAGATAAAAATAAAAAGCTACCGATTAAAACCGATAGCTTTTCACTTATTATTTTAGTGGTATTAAGTTATTGTATCCCTAACATTCCATTTTTAATTTCTTCACTTGCTGGTTCATCTCCAAGCCAAATTTTGAATAATGCATATTTAAAATCACGCCCTTTGATTACTCCAAGTTTTTTTTCGTTTTTAAAAGCAGTTACTCCTTTACCCTTAATATATACAATATCAAAGATGTCGTTCTTTACTATAGGCTCAGAGAAAAATTTAATAAATTTATTTATTCTCTCATCCAATACTTTTGTATTACCAAAGGTGGCTTTATTAAAACCATCTTTTACAGCCTTAATCATTTTCTTTTGTGTAACAAAACCAGATACAATATTCAGTTTTATAGCCATCGTTTGATCTGCATCAAGAATTTTTTTAGGGTCTTTGTTCTTTTTTTCTAAATAAAGTCCTCCTGCATACATATCGATCCAAAGCACTTTTCTCATTCCAGCTCCATTTAATTTTAAATCAGTATCACCAAAATTTTCTTCATAAGGCAAAATAGCTTTACCAATCCTAATTTGTGCATTAGCAGTAGACAAGGAAATTAGTGCTACTAGTACTAAAGTAATTTTTTTCATTATAACTAAAGGTATTTGGGGTATTAATATTTGCTTGTACTTATTTTTTTTAAAGCGTACAAATATAAAAAATACTATGCACGCATAACATCATGAAATACATTTACTTAAATTTTTAACAAAAATACAATTATATCTTATTGACTACTATAGACCTAACATTTCTTTTTTAAGACCTTTATCTGCTGGTTTACTTCCTAGCCAGATATTAAAAAGTGCTGTTTTAAAATCCAATCCTGTTACGTATCCTTTTTCTTTACCATCTTTATAGATTACACTACCTTTTCCTTTTTCATAAACCATATCATATATTTGCCCAACCTTTATTTCATTATTAATAAAACCTATAAACTTTTCTATTCTTTCATTATAAGGTTTCATATTTCCATTAGTTGATTTTTCAAACCCCTCACGCAACGCATTAGCCATTTTACTTCTAGACATCATACTCGACAGAATATGTAATTTAATCGCCATGGTTTCATCTGCTTTGGCTATTGTATTGGCGTTGCTATTTTTTTTCTTAAGATATAGTGCTCCTACGTAAATATCAAAAAAGAATTTTTCTCTAAGACCTCCTCCATTAATCGTCAAATATTCTCCATTAAATTTTACTGTATTAGGTAATGTAGCATCACCAATTTTGGTTTGCCCCTGAACAGATACAATAGTTAAAAGGGTTATAAATAATATACTTAGTTTTTTCATATCAAAAATTATTTAGAAATCTATACTAGTGAAATTATATATTAAAATTCTTTCTTAATTGATTTAATGATGCATTTAGTTCAAAACCAAGCAGCATTAAGTTTGCATTAAGCCATATATACAACATTAATATCAACATTGCTCCTATCGAACCATACAATTGATTGTAATTTGAGAAATTATCAATATACACTCCAAATAAATACGTTGTAATAATAATCAAAAAGGTAGTCATAAATGCACCTGGAGAAAAGAATTTATTTTGTTTTCCTTCAGAGGTACCAAAATAAAATAACGTAGCAATAATTACAAATATCATAAAGACAAATAGGGCATATTTACCCAATGTCAGCCAAAAAACAGTATCATCAACAACACCCATTTTATTTAAATCATCCACCAAATACGAAAAGTATAAAGTTCCTATAACTGTAATTAACAATAACGATGCCACGATAATAGACACCCCCAATGCTACTAAATATTGTCTTACAAAATTTCTGTTAAGCGTTACATGATAAGAATACCCAAAACCAGAGAAGACTGCATTGATTCCATTAGTCATAAAAAGTATAGACAGTACAAAAACAGTTGATAATAATCCTCCTCGAGGGTTAGATGCAATATCTTTGAATATCCCAGAGAAAAAATCTGAAGATTGATTAGGCAATGCGCCTTTAATAAATTCAAAAAAATTCTCCTCGAACCCATCTATTGGTACATAAGGAATCAAATTAAGCAAAAATAATAAGAATGGAAATAGAGAAAGAAAAAAACTCCATGATATCGCACTGGCTCTTGCTGAAAAAGCACCTTTTATAATACCAATAACATAGATTTCTATTAGATCGTATATTGACAATCCTTCAAAACCAGGAAGAATAAGCTTCTTCCCTATTTTGACCAATATATTGATCACAGGAATCTTATTAAGCCTATCTTCTACAGGTTTTGACATATATTATACAGCTTTCAAACTCAAATCCAAATTATAGACAGAATGTGTTAACGCACCGCTACTAATATAATTTACTCCACACTCTGCATAGTTGCGCACTGTTTCCTCATTAATCCCTCCACTAGATTCAGTAAGACATGAATCACCTATTAATTTTACAGCTTCCCGAGTATCTTCATAATTAAAATTATCAATTAATATTCGATATACACCTGATGTTTGAAGTATTTCTTTGATCTCATTAAGATTACGAGCCTCGACGATAATTTTAAGGTCAAGATGATGATCAAAAAGATATTGTTTGGTCTTTTCTATAGCTTTGGTAATTCCTCCTGCAAAATCGATATGATTATCTTTTAGCATTACCATATCGTATAATGCAAATCTATGATTCTCTCCTCCTCCTATCTTTACTGCCCATTTTTCTAATGCTCGTATTCCTGGAGTCGTTTTACGAGTATCTAGTATTTTTGTTCCCGTACCTTCTAAAAGGGTAACAAAATGATTTGTTTTGGTGGCAATTGCGCTCATTCTCTGCATTGCATTAAGCACTAATCGTTCTGCTTTAAGAATAGACTGTGAACTTCCTGAAACATAAAAAGCTATATCTCCATATTTCACCCTAGATCCATCTTCTAATAATACTTCAACCTTCATGTTAGAGTCTACATAATTAAATACTCTTTTTGCAAATTCTACTCCTGCTATGATTCCTTCATCTTTAACTAAAAGCTTTGCTTTTCCAGTAATTGATTCTGGAATACATGCTAATGAACTATGATCACCATCTCCCACATCTTCGCGTATGGCATTGGTAATTATCAAATCAATTTCTTTATTGAATTGGGTTTCGCTAATCATATTGAATGGTTATTTTTGCTAATGTAAAAAAAGAAGTCGGAAGTACGAAGTGAGAAGCACATCGTATTTTTATTTATTTTACATCAAAAACCTATGTTTTATATGATTTTTGGGTAGAAACTATTAGAATATTAAATACGCATGAATATTAAATTACTTGCCATTGGCAAAACAGATGACAAACAACTCAACATCCTTATCAACAACTATATCAAAAGATTACATTTTTATATTAAATTTAGTTTTGAAATCATTCCAGATATTAAAAATGCTAAAAACTTAAGCGAAACCCAACAGAAAGAAAAAGAAGGTAAATTAATTCTTAATCATGTACAAAACTCTGATGTATTGATATTGCTCGATGAAAATGGAAAGCAATATGATTCTGTACTATTTTCTGAAGTATTACAAAAACACATGAATAGCGGAATCAAACAGTTGGTTTTTGTGATAGGAGGTCCCTATGGATTTAGCCCTGAAATGTATAATCGAGCTAACAGCAAACTATCATTATCCAAAATGACATTTTCGCATCAAATGATACGCTTGTTTTTTATAGAGCAATTATATCGTGGATTTACGATATTAAAAAATGAACCATACCATCACCGATAAATCTAGTCCTAAATTTTACAGTTCTTTATAAAATTTTTATTTTTTCTAAGCACTTTTTTAATATTTTATAATGCCATAGCAAATGTAAAATGATATTAATCTGTGAACAAAAATATAATTTAATTT
>CAKMZM010000268.1 GCA_929200365.1 uncultured Flavobacteriaceae bacterium
GGCGATAGACTATATTTGGAAACGTTTTTCTGAAACTTGGATTTCTGAGAAAACTACTCAAACCATGAATAGAGTTGAAGAAATCAAAAAGGGAATGCTACATAGACCGTTTAATCCAAAAAGTAAGCAGCATTTGGAGTTTTTAGAAAAATTAGAAGCAAAAAAATATCAACTTTATAGAGAATACCCGTTTATGGATTTTTCCTGATAGGATTGAAACAATACTTTGATTCAGACATTAATAAAATCTGTTATGATTATTTCTAAACCACTATCGATTAAATGTTTAATGTTAGGTCTTTTAGATTTTATGTTTTCCAGATGTTGTAAGACTCGCGAAGCAAATTCTTTGTCTCTATCATAAACTAGTTCATAGATTTCTATCGGAAGTAACCAATCGTTAGGATGTTCTTTTTCTAAAATTTCGAATGCAGCCTCTAGCGAAAACATAGCATTTTTTCCTTTCCTAATATTTTTTACAGATGAGTATAAAGAATGTAGCGTTTTTTCCTTTTCAGAATATGTTCTTTGTGCAGTAACCGATGAAAGGTTATGAGTAACCAAATCAAATGAGTTATCGTCTGCAGGACCAGAGAAGGCAGATACGATTTCTTTTCCGACCGCCAGATCAAAAGTGCCCCATTCTGGTTTAAAAAGATATTCATCTTTATATTTAATAGTACATTCGCTAAACTGAATTAAAATTAATTCACCTTTAATATTTCTTATCCCAGTAATATTAGTTCCAGCAATAGTAATCCCACTTTCAAATTCGAACTCTATGTACTCTCCATCATAAAAATTATAAGCTTTCAAGTCTCTTGGAGACATGTTTTCTATAGCAAGATTGATACCTTTTAATTTCCCAAGAGGAGACCTAAGTCCATTTGGGTGAGCTTTTATACCGTGACCTATAAGCTCTTTTTCTCTAAAAGAAAGTGCTGTAGGACCTTTAGTTTCAAAATAAATAACTTCGTTATCCTCATTTTTTATCATTCGGGTAAATACTCCAGAGATTTGTAAACCAGTACTTAACTCTATAGTTCCTAAATTTTCTGATTCGATTAATTTTGTAAGCCCTCTATGCCCTCCTTTTCTTAGAGCCATAGTATCTGCAAATTCTTCTAATACCTGACACAAATAAGCAAAATCTGGAGTTACAAAGAGTTGAGGTTGTGGTTTGGTAATGTCAAAATCCTGAAAAGCAGCATCTGGGGAGTAAGGTAATTTTTTTACATTACTAGTCATGCACCACTCACTTTCTCCAATTGAGGAAAGTAGCCCTGCACCATAGATTCTGGGTTTATCTATTGTGCCAATTAGACCATACTCAACTGTCCACCAATGTAAGTTACGTATCAAAGCCATTTCTGAAGGGTTTTCCTTCTGGTTTTGTAACGCTTCTATTTTTCTTTCTGCTTCCTCAATGTCTCTAGGGTTTGTGCCGTGCGCTTCTTTTAGAATAGAAAGCACTCGTACAGCTTCATACATATCATAATCTTTTTTGGAAGAGATAGCTTTACAACCAATTTTTCCGAAACGACGCAAGTATTCTGCATAATCAGGATTAGCAATGATAGGAGCATGCCCAGCAGCTTCATGAATGATATCTGGAGCAGGAGTATATTCTATATTTTCTAATTGTCTAATGTCTGAGGCAATAACGAGAATGTTGTATGCCTGAAACTCCATAAACGCATTAGGAGGAATAAACCCATCAACTGCCACTGCAGCCCAACCAATTTCTTTTAAGATTCGATTCATTCCGTACATACTTGGTATCTCATCGATCGAAATTCCCGTTTTTTTAAGACCATTTAGATAAGAATTATGGGCAACTTTGCT
This sequence comes from uncultured Flavobacteriaceae bacterium, assembly GCA_929200365.1. Lineage (GTDB taxonomy): Bacteria > Bacteroidota > Bacteroidia > Flavobacteriales > Flavobacteriaceae > Aquimarina. The sequence continues at coordinate 1,846 of CAKMZM010000268.1, forward strand.
AAGTGAAACAGTATTTTTACGCATAACATACCTCCAGACTGCTTTATCTATGGGTGTATACTCTTCATAATTTTGTGGTTTTATGAACTGTTTAAGATGTGCAGGAAGCCTTTCAATTAGAGGGTTTGATATAATATTTAGAGCCATATAAAGAAATTAATTTTTGATCAAGACAATTTAATCGGAAAATTAATAGTTTTATTTTGATATTGAAGTATTCTTAAATAGTTAAATTTGTTTTATCTATTATAAAAAAAATAAATGGTTGTGAGGATAAAGTTGACAATAATAGGGCTGTTACTGTTTGCACAGGGTATTAGTGCTCAGGTTACTAATGAAGGAACTCCAGTAAGCTGGGAAATAAGGAGTAAAAAAAGTACAGTTCCTATGCTTATGAAAAATTTTGATTTAAATAGAATTAAGACTGAAGATGCCAAGAACGATTCAGATAAATCAAAACCATGGAGATTTGGTTATGAGCTTAAAGTGAATTTAGGTCTTGAGAATTCTGGCGTATGGGATGAATTACCGAATGGAGATAGAATATGGCGAATTAACATCATATCTGTGGGGGCTAAAACTTTAAACTTTATTTTTGACACCTATAAAATCCCTAAAGGAGCTACAGTGTATCTATATAATAATAATAGATCTGATCTTTTAGGTGCATATACAAATATTTTTAATAGACCAGATCAAATGTTAGGTACTTGGATGGTGCAAGGAGATAATGTTTGGATAGAATATTTTGAACCTGCCGCTGTTGCAGGTCAGGGAAAATTAAATGTAGCAAAAGTAATTCATGGATACCGTTCTGTTACAGATGCCCAGATTCAACAAAAAATAGACGAATCAGGAGATTGTAATCAAGATATAGATTGCCCTATAGGTAGAGATTTTGATGAATTAAAAGATAGGTTGAAACACGCTGTTGCTTTTGTGATTATGGACGGTTATGTTTGTACAGGAACATTAATTAATAATGTAAGAAATGATAAGGCACCATATTTTTTAACAGCTAATCATTGTAATGTGGGAAACGAATCTACATGGGCATTTCGTTTTAATTGGATTAGCCCTAACCCTTCTTGTGCTACAACTACGAGTAGTACAGATACTACAGTAAACCAAACAACGAGTGGAGCAGTTCGACTAGCCGCTAATCCAGAATCTGATTTTAAATTATTGAATTTGAATGGAGGTCTTGATGAATCCTGGGATTTAGAATGGGCTGGTTGGGACAGAAGAGATATAGTGCCAAATTTTGTAGTTGGGATTCATCACCCTAGTGGAGATATTATGAAAATGTGTAGAGAAAATGAAGCCTTGGAAAAAATAAAAACAGATATAGGAGGACTGACTGATCCAGTTGATTCTTGGCAGATCACAGATTGGGATTTGGGAGTTACAGAAGGAGGCTCCTCTGGATCTGCTCTGTTTAATTCAAATGGAAGAATTGTAGGACAGCTCGCAGGAGGAGGAGCTGCCTGTTCAGGGACAAATGATAATGATCTTTCAGATTTTTATGGAAGATTTGATGTTTCATGGAATTTTGGAAACTCGGATTCAGATAGGCTTTCAAACTGGCTAGATCCAGATAATACAAGACGGGAAACATTAGATATGTTTTCTCAAGAAAACCTACCTTCTGATGGCGAAGAAAAGATTGTCGTCTTTTTTAATGCTTCTACAGCTATTGTTAATGTTACCAATATGGTAGAAGGGGTATTAGAATATTTTATTTATAATATCTCAGGAAAGGTTGTAGGTTTTGGGAAGTTTTCTGACAAAGAAAGCCAAATAGATATGTCTGATAAATCATCAGGAATGTATTTTATTGATGTTAAAAATATATCTGATGGTAGTTCTGTTACAAAAAAGATAATTGTAAATAAGCAATTGTAAATTTAGCTGTGCTATAAAAGAGTTTTCAAGAGGTAAACGATTTAAAATGAACTGTTCAATGAAAAGGATAGTCCAGTAGATCCAGGTACTATTCTACAAATACCACCAATACATGAAATTCCTCCTCTTTGTCTTCCATAATTTATA
>CAKMZM010000269.1 GCA_929200365.1 uncultured Flavobacteriaceae bacterium
AACATCAACCATAATTTCTTGGTGTGTTTCACATCTCATTATATTTAACATCAACATTCTATGCTTTTTAGAATTGAGAGTAAAAAGAGGAAGGTTCATCCTTTTAATTATTTTTCTGAGGTATTTGTTTTTAATAAAAAGAAGAGATTTATATGTCTTTTGATTTGATTTTATAAATTTTCTCCACTCCTCTTCAAACAATTGATCATTTGCAATAATGGTATTGATTTTTTCAATTTCAGCATCAAAAGCTTTCCGTTCGGTTTCATTAAATAAGGTAACATTGGGGCTTTCTTTCCTTCCTTGATGATATGGGATTAGTTCAAAGCTAATAGTGTTTTCTTTAAGGTGTAACATAACTCCAAAACCCTGAGTCCAAAAGTTATTATTCTGTTTTCTTTTAGCATCAAAAATGAAATTCCCCAAACTATAGAAAATGGTTTTTCCTTTGTAATTCTCATGACCTCCATAATAATGAGTATGATGCCCCACTACCACATCTGCTCCACTATCAACAAAAAATCGTAATCGTTCTCTTAGTTTTGGTGTAGGTAAGCGATAATATTCACACCCACCATGAAAAATAACTACGACAAAGTCTGCTTCATTTTTTGCTTCTTTTATGTCATAATGATTGGTGATCACATTTAAAGGGTTTGCACCATAATTATCTCCTAGTGTGGTCGAAAACTCATTTTCTGAAATATTAATAATGGCTATCTTTTTATTTTTAAGTTTGATATAAAAAGGTCTTCTTGCTTCTTGTATATTTTTTCCTGCTCCAACGTAATTAATTCTCTCTTGCCTGCAAATTTTTATTGTTGATATGAGTCCTTCAGAGCCATAATCCATTATATGATTATTAGCCAAAGTAACCAACTGAAAACCAGCATTGACAATAGGTTTTATAGCCTCGTAAGGAACTTTATGACTGGGACCAGTCTTTTTGATTTTTTTAATACTGTCGGTAATTGGACTCTCTAAATTAGTTATTGCTAAATCTACAGAAGTCGAATACTTCAAAAAATCACCAAACAGAGAATCATAATCTCCATCTTTGATAGACAACAGATTCCTCTCCTTTGGGCAATAATCTCCTGTAATTAGTATTTTAATGTCCATTTTTTTTCCAGTTAATTAATACTACTCCTAAAAATAAGCGATCAACAACAGATGTATTTCTCTCAAAAAAATTCATAAATAGTTTTTCCTATACTCTAAGGGTTCTTAAAATCTCTATTTTCTAAAAAATTATTATTCTTAAACCTGTCCAAATCATTCAAAGAAAAATTCAGGTATATTGTGCTTTTCTTGGTTCGTTTAGTAAAGAGTGGTATTCTCCTCTTAATGGACTTAATTCTGCATTTCTAATATCATGTACTAGCTGTATAGATGGTTTTGCATCGATTAGTCCAAAACCATTTCCTTTTATAATTTCTTTGTAACTTTTAGTATGTAACTCTGTAAACCCTGAGCTAAATTCAATTTCTTTTCCATCCACAAGAATAGAGCGATATGTTCTTTGATTTTTCATTTTAACAGATTCGGGTATATTTTCATAATCAATTGATAGAAACCATCTCACACGTGCTTTTTCCAATTCTAAATATCCAGAAGCACTATAAAGGTCTTGCTTATGTACAATATTCTCTGTTGCTCCTCCAAATATCCATAGTAGCATATCAAAAAAATGAACTCCAATATTTGTTGCAATACCTCCTGATTTACCAATTTCTCCTTTCCAGGAGCTATTATACCAACTACCTCTTGAAGTAAGGTAGGTAAGGTCTATATCGTATATTTTATCTCTAGGTCCTTCATCAACCATTTTTTTTAGCGCTATTATGCTCTGATGTAATCGTAACTGTAATATTGTATTTACTTTTCTATCTTGTTCTTTTTCTATTTCGATTAGAGGGTCTATATTCCAGGGATTCAAAACAAGAGGTTTTTCGCAAATCGCATTAGCTCCTCTACGAAGTGCCATTCTTATATGGGCATCATGTAAATAATTTGGAGTACAAATACTTACATAATCTAATATAATCCCTTTCCTTCTTTTAAGTTTTTCGAGATGTCTATCAAAACGTTCAAATTCTACAAAAAAATCGGTGTCTGGGAAATAACTATCTAATACTCCAACACTATCAAATTTATCTAATGCTGCCAAAAGATTATTATTAGTTTCTTTAATAGCTTTAAGGTGTTTTGGAGCCACATAACCTGCAGCTCCAATCAATGCAAAGTTTTTTTTCATCATCATGTTTTTTTAGTTACGCTTTAAGATATCTAATCACATATTTGATATGACATAATAGAATACAGTAGGAATCAAAATTCCTTTTTTACAGGCTGTGTTTTTAAAACTTGTTGATCTTTTAACTTATATATTTCATTACTTTCAGGGCAGACTGCAATTCCTTCTTTATTAAACTCTAAACGATGACCATACTCGCTCATCCATCCAATTTGTTTAGCTGGATTTCCTACAACCAATGCATATGGTTTTATATGCTTAGTTACAACAGCTCCAGCTCCAACAAAAGCATATTTTCCTATATTATGACCACAAACTATAGTTGCATTTGCTCCAATCGTAGCTCCTTTACCTACGTTTGTTTTACTATATTGTCCCCTTCTATTTACTGCACTTCTAGGATTTACTACATTAGTAAACACACAAGAAGGCCCAAGAAATACATCATCTTCGCAAACAACACCTGTATAGACTGATACATTATTCTGTATTTTTACATTGTTTCCTAAAACGACTTTTGGAGAAATCACTACATTTTGCCCAATGTTACATTGATTACCAATAGTACTGGCTGTCATGATATGAGAGAAATGCCATATTTTGGTGTCACTACCGATATTACATCCATTATCTATTACGGCAGTTTCATGTACATAATAATCTAGTTTCATATATTATAATTTTAATTACATCGTTACTTATTTATAACCACAACACAGCAGAAACAGAATGCTGTAAATGATTCGCATTTCCTGGAGTATTATTATCAATAGAGAATTTTCCTAATGTTTGAAAATTAATCCACATATACATACCAAGTTTAATGTTTAGTCCTAGTCCTATATTTAAAGTATTATTGATAACCTTATCAAAAAAATTTCCGCCCCAACCTCCAATCAAATAACCAGAGTTTGTTGAATGTCTGGGATCTTTCCAATGATTAGTTATATAGTGTTTAGCCATTATATCAATTGCGAAATAATTAATAATCTCTGAACTATAAATACTATTTATTTTTTTGCCTTTAGTAAATTTATTTACTGACATTGATAACTCTACTCCATAATCATATTCAAACCTTTTCTCTACAGCCATTTTTACCAAACGAGAAATATTCCAATTGTTTTTAACGTCTAGTAATTCATCAAAACGACTTCCAGAGTTATCTACCACATTTACTCCTAAACTTAGAACCCAAGGGTTATTTTCTTGTGCATAGCTAAAGGATGTTATAATAAATAATACCAAATACAAAAACCTTGTTAAAACCATATTTTATGATCACCAAATACATACTTTCAATTACAGGGCTATAATTGATTAAAAAATGATGCCTACATTAATTCGCTTTTTTAACAGTTTAGTTATTTTGCGAACCTTATTAATTCTTTTGACAAATGTGAATCGTAAAATATTTAATGCATCAAGAAGTTTTATTAGAATATATTAAATATCTCTTATGTAAATTTAG
>CAKMZM010000270.1 GCA_929200365.1 uncultured Flavobacteriaceae bacterium
AGCTAAAAAGTAAAATTAATTGTGTTTAAAATAGCATTTCTTTAATTTTACTTTAACTAAATCAAACAAATCTATGAAAAGAGTATTACTACTTTTATGCTTAGCAGCATCGTCTGCTTTATTTGCACAATTACCTAAAAATTTACTTGTTCCTACTACCAAAGTTTCAGCATATGATAATTACAACGGTAGTATTTATATGAAAACCCATTATAAAGAATCAAGTATAATTGATGAGAAGTCAGGAACTTTTGATGCCAAACTCAAGTACAACATTTATTCTGATGCTTTAGAATATAATTCAAAATCCGAATTATATGAAGTTGTTAAAAACCAAACCGTTCATGCCCGAATTAACAGTGATTATTTTTATTATTGTGAATTCCAAAATCAGCGAGGAATTCACAAAAGTGGCTATTTTATATTAGTAGAATTAACTGATAAATATAGAATATACAAAAAACTTACACTCAAGGTAAAAGATCCTGAAGAAAAAGGGAAAATAATTAATGGTCTTCCTGAACCTGGATTTATTAAAACGATTACTACGTATTATCTAGAAGAATCGGGAGTGATTATGGAATTACCTATTAACAAGAAAGAAATGCTGGCAACTTTTAATGATAAAGAAAGTGAATTAAAAAATTATTTAAAAAAGAAAAAAATTCGATTGAGTAAAGAAGAAGATTTAGTTCGACTGGTAGCTCGTTATAATGCTTTAAAAAGTTCAGATTCTATCCCGTCACAAAGTCTTTTAAGTAATACGGATCGAAATAACTAACATTTTCAAAGTCTTTTTTTAGAAATTTATAATAACTTAACTTTGCCATCTCATTTGCAGATGGCAATTTGTTTGGTATAAATTTGGCATTAGCATTGGTACAAATGGCTGAAAATTTTTCTACACCATTACCTATAAAACACACCTCTTTCTCCTGTAAATACGTCTTAAAAGAAATATCAGTAAGTATTTCTGCTTTTGTCTCTCTTATTTTTTCATAAGTATTAGTGAAAACAGCTGAATACACTTCCATTCGTCGAGCATCTAGCATAGGAACAATATAGCTATCTTTTTCCTGTACTATCTGTAGTGCTAGTGAGTACAGAGTAGGGACAGCAATTAATGGAATATCTAATGCATAGCATAACCCTTTTGCTGCCGACACCCCTATTCTTAATCCTGTATATGAGCCAGGGCCTTTGCTAACCGAAACCGCAGAGAGATCTTTTGGGGTCAACCCTGCTTCTTTTATAACTTTATCTATGAAAATATGTAACCGCTCTGCATGAGAATATGTGCTATCATAATCCTCTTTTAATCCAATTATCTCTTTGTCATTAGCCAAAGCTACAGAACAATTAGTTGTTGAGGTTTCTATACAAAGGATATAAGCCATCTTATCAAAAATTTAGGCAAAGATAATCTAATTAGACAAAAAAATGATCTAATTAGTCCATTACTAAATGTTTTATCAAAGTTTTAACTGATAGAATTTTGACGAGTACCCAGAACTGCTTCTAGTTTTTATTTGGTAGATTTTTTCTCTTTCTCGGTAGTTACTTTATCTCCAGTTTTAAGTATTTTGGTAACCACATTATAAGGCCCAGTTATAACCTCATCTCCTTCCTTCAATCCACTAGTTATCTCAATATTACTATCATCCTGGATACCAGTTTTTATCACTCTTAATTTTGCTGTTTCACCATTCTTAACAAATACACATTCAAATTTCTTATTGGTATCTGATGATATTTTATTCTTTGAAGAGGTTTCTCTCACATCAGAAGTGTCATTTTTAATTACTATTGAGCTTATAGGAACTCCTATTATATTTTTCTTTTTATCAGTGATAATATCGACTGTAGCAGTCATTCCAGGTCTAAATGGCGAGTAACTTTCAGGTTTACCTTCAATCAAATTAGCATATGAATCTTCAAGGATTCTAACTTTTACTCTAAAATTAGTTACTTGATCTGCGCTTACAGCATTTTCTGCAGAATTAGCGATTTCTGTAACGATTCCTTTAAATTGTTTTTTTAGATACGCATCTACTTCAACAACAGTAGAATCTGCTATTGAAACTTTAACGATATCATTCTCATTTACATCAACCTCAACTTCCATATTATTAAGATTAGCAATACGCATAATCTCTGTACCTGCCATTTGTTGGGTTCCTACTACTCTTTCTCCCAATTCTACAGATAGTTTAGAAATTGTACCTGTCATAGGAGCATAAATCGTAGTTCTGTTTAGGTTATCTTTGGCTTCATTAACAGTTGCTTGAGCACTTCTTACATTATAGTATGCTGATTGCTTAGCGGCTTCTGCTCCTTCATAAGCAGAGACAGATCTATCCCATTCTGCCTTAGAAATCACTCCTTTTTCAAATAATTCTTTATTACGATCATAACTTAGTTTTGATTCTTTTAAACCAGCTTCGGCTTGCCGCAATCCAGCTCTTACATTTTCTAATGCCGCCTGAGACCTGTTTAATCCAGATTGAATAATATCGGGATTTATACGAACCAAAAGATCTCCTTTTTGAACTTGTTGCCCTTCTTTGATTGGCAAGTCAATAATCTCTCCTGATACTTCTGAAGAAAGTTTAACCTCTACTTCGGGTTGTATTTTACCCGTAGCCGAAACAGTTTCTACAATATCAATTTTGTCAATTTTGGTAACCGATACTTCTTTAAAATTTCCACTTTCACCAAACCATCCAGCTTTCTTACCATAAACAAGTAGTACAATTATAATGACAACTATACTTAAAATGAAGAATAATTTTTTTTTATTCATGACCTACCTTAGCGTTAATCTATTCTATGAAAATACAATCTTTTTCTATATAGTAGTCAAAAAAATTGAATGCTACTATTCTATAATTTTATATCAGCGATCTTTATTCCGAAATATAGCTCTAGCACTTTTAATTTAAAAATGAAGTCAAACTTATTTTGTACTTCCTGGCTCTGTGCATTTTCTAATCTAAATTTTGATTGGCTAAAATCAAACGCGTTAGTTAGTCCTACATCATAACGATCTTTTGCGTATTCATATGCTCTTTCCTGAGCTTTTACAGAAACTTGAGCAGCTTCATATGCCTCTGCTGCTCCTTTTGCATCGAGATATGCCTGGTATACATTACTATCTAAATCCAATTCTGCTTGTTCTAATTGAAATTCTGTACGCTTTACATTAACCTTACTTCTTTTTACAGTATTCCTTGCAGAAAACCCATTAAAAATTGGTACCTGAAGAGATAATCCATAAGAAATACCATCATTGGTATATAACTGATCGATAAATGGTGCAGCATCCTGTTCTACAAGAAGTAGATTAGGAGTTTGAGTAATAACATTCTGCCCTGTTGCTTCTACAACACCTATACTCTGAGTTGATACAGGGTTATTCTCATCAAGAATCCTTGCAAATGATTTAGCTCCTGATTCTCTGGTATTATAACTAAACGAACCATTTAATGTAGGATAGTATGCTCCTCTTGCAATTTCAAGATCTTTTTCTGCTATAAGTTTATTCTGCTCTGCAATCTGTACTTCATATCTTGATTCTCTAGCTTGTGCAATTACCTGATCAATAGGTTTCTCTAACATCTCTGATCCTGGAACTAAATACTCTTGTTCTGCAATGTCAAAATCTTCATAATTTTTAATCAGTAATCGCTGTGCTAATCCAATTAATGCAATCTGTACTGCATTTTC
>CAKMZM010000271.1 GCA_929200365.1 uncultured Flavobacteriaceae bacterium
CCACTTCAATTATAAAATTGAGTTTTTGTTTATGAAGGATAATGTAATTACATCTGTTATTTAGTTTAACAAAATTGTAGCACTTATTGAAAATAGAAAGATTATTTTAGTCTTTTAAACCGATTTTTATGCAGCGTTATTTTATAGTATTGATATTTATATTTTTTGCTTTTACAGAAGTTTATGCTCAATTATCTGCTCAGGAGATAGTTGATAAAACTATAGAAAAATCAGGAGGTTTGAGATATGATAATGCTATTGTGTATTTTGTTTTTAGGGGGAAACAATATAGAAATAAAAGGGGAGAAGGGCTGTATGAATTAGAAAGGTTTACAGAAAGTCCTAAAGGAGTAATTCATGATGTTGTAAGTAATTCTGGTTTGGAGAGAACTATAGAAAATTGCCTGGTAAAAGTTGTAGACTCTTTGGTTGCCAAAATTAGTGACGGGGTTAACTCTGTACACTATTTTGCAAGTCTTCCGTATGGACTTAATGCTTCAGCAGTACATAAAAAATTAATTGGAGAATCTATTGTTAATGGAATGACATATTATAAAATCAAAGTAACTTTTGATCAGGAAGGAGGAGGAACTGATTTTGAAGATGAGTTTATGTATTGGATACATAAGGAGAACTTTACCGTAGATTACTTGGCGTATAAATATGCTGTAAATGGAGGGGGGATACGGTTTAGAGAAGCATATAAACCAAGAAATGTAAACGGAATACGTTTTGTTGATTATAAAAACTATAAGACAGATGACCTTACCACACCATTATATAATCTTGATAAATTATTTGAGAAGCAACAATTAAAATTACTTTCAAAAATAGAGTTAGAGAATATCTATGTTTATCATGAAAAAAATTGTTGCTAATATATTAAGATAAAGATTATTAAAAAATCTGAATTAATTTATAATCTCAAGCAATTCCTAGTTAAATTAATTCAGACTTTTTGCTGCTATTCTTTTAAAAATGAATAATTTTTAGAACTCAATTATTTTGTCTAAAAACTATAGAATTACTATCTCCATTTTGCAATAGTTTATTTGATAATTCATTACCCGTTTGTGAATTGATAATACTGTTAGCGTTTCCAATTTGAGTAGAGTTTATCATGTTTGATTCACCTATTTGAGTACTTTCAATACTATTTTCTATTCCTTCTTGATGGTTATGTATAAAATTATTATTTCCTTCCTGATTTTGAGTAATTATATTGTCTACGGATAAGTAATCATATCTTCCATCTTGTATAGCCTCTCCAATATTGTTATTACCTGTTTGAGTTTGTTTAACAATATCTCTAATTCCATTATATTGTTTAACTTCTGTAGTATTGTTATTACCTGTTTGAGTTTGCTGGATCAAGTTATTTATGCCATTGTATTGTTCGGCAATGCTATTGTTTTCTTCTCCATTTTGAGTTTGATTGATATGATGAGTATAGCTACCTTCTTGCACTGCACGTGCATTATTATTTTTTCCCTCATTTTGAGTTTGTTCTATGTAGTTTGCTTCACCATTTTGTATAGCTACTGCATTATTTTCTTCACCACCATTTTGTATTGTAATGATAGAATTTTTTAATCTTGTCTGAGTTTGTGAAATAATGTTCGAAATCCCATTATTTTGTTCTGCAATAGCTGTATTGTTAACACCCGTTTGATCTTGCGAAATGAGATTAGTGCTTCCGTTGATTTGTTTAATTTGTAATTGATTTTCTTTACCGAATTGGTTTTGAGTGATTTGGTTATGATCTTTGTTTTGTATAGCGGTTGCGTTATTATTTTCACCAAATTGATTAATACTAATTCTGTTATTTAGTCCAGATTGAGTTTGTGTAGCAACATTATTTTCTCCTGTTTGACTTGTTATTGTTTCATTGATGCTTCCTGTTTGTATAGTATTAACATAATTATTTACTCCATTTTGAAGCTGATTTATGTTGTTTGAAATCTCATTCTGAGATGCAAAAGCAGTGTTGTAATCCCCTTGTTGATCTTGATGAATTTCATTGTTATAATCAATTTGAGTAACTTCTGCATTGTTGCTATTACCTTTTTGAGTTTGAGAAACTATATTATTAGTTTGCCTTTGCTTAATAGTTGCACTATTATTTTCTCCTGTTTGATTCTGTTTGATGTCTCCTAAGTTCCCCAAATAACTTACAAATGCCATATTTGCTACACCATTTTGAGTTTGGTTAACAACAGAAGCTCCAAAACCTGATGATTCTGCCGTATTGGTCTCGCCATCTTGATTTTGTTTAATAGTTCCTCCAATAGAGAAGTTATTAAAAGTAGCAGTGGCAGTATTGTTTACGCCATTTTGTATTTGTTCAATACGATTGTAGTTAGATACAAAACCTTGGTTGGCTTTTGCGATATTTAGATTCCCAATTTGTGTTTGGTTGACTTCATTATACCCTCCCATTTGTGATACAAATGCATTGTTTTGGTCTCCTGTTTGAATCTGTTTGATAATGCCTTCAACAGAAGGGTCTTCGTTTATTCCTTGCGTAATTTCAGAAGAATTTTCATTTCCCGTTTGATTTATACTTAATATTTTTGGAGCCCCATATTGAGAAATATTTACAGTATTAAGTTTACCAGATTGATTAACATCGTTTATTTCTGATTGAGCAAAAATTGAAGAAAAGCCTAACAATGCTAGACAATTTAAAATTACTTTTTTCATAATTTGGTTTTAAAAGGATTAAATTATATTACTTGAGTTATTTAAAATATTAATGCTAAAAAATGAGGGGGGAGTAATCATCTTTAATCCAAACATTAATCTATACTAAAGAAAATAATAGAAATGAATTGAGTGATGATTTATTATATCAAAAGTATTATTATTTGAAATAAATGGTGACAATTTTTTATATTTTTCGATAAAGTGTATGTGAAATTAAAAATCCATTACTTGTTTTGTAAGATATTTCGCTCATCTTATTAAACAGAAATAAATGAGATAATAGATAATAGGGTGAATTAGTTTTTATTATTAGTTGATATAGAGTACAGTATCAGTAATTATATCACCAGTAATTTTTATAATGAATAGTTTGCCATAGATTTTTTCATCTATAGTGCTATATTTTTCTTTGCCAATAATTTTATTGACAAGAGCAGGTATTGTATTACTATGACCAACGATTACAACAGTTTTTCCTTTGGTTTTTTTCTGAAATCTAGAGTCGTATAAATTTCTGGGATTATATAAAGCCAGTTCTAATTTTTTGTTTTTGGCAATTGGCTCTGCTGTTTTTCTAGTTCTAATATAGTTTGTTGTATATACCATATCTACAGGAGTGTCAACAAGCATTTTTGCCCAGTTTTCTGACCGTATTTTTCCTGCTTCTGTAAGTTTTGGATTTTGGTTATCTGGATCACTAAGGTCTTTTTCAGCATGTCTGACTAAGAAATATGTAGTGGTTATTTGTTGTGGTGATACATTACTTTGGCAAGAATTTATCCAATAAGAAATAAAAATAAGAAAAGCAAGTATAGGTTTCATCTGTTTATGTTTATTGTTTTAGAGATAAGGGAGTATTAATAATTCAAAGTGTTGAAATTCTTAATTATGCATAATCCATAACATAAAAACTAAATAATATGTAGCTATAAAAATAGCTATTATAAAAATAATAT
>CAKMZM010000272.1 GCA_929200365.1 uncultured Flavobacteriaceae bacterium
TAATACAAAATAAGATGGCTATGTTTAAGTTTCAAAAAAAATACTTCATTTTTACCATTCTTTTATTTTTAACAGAAGTCATTATTGCACTTTTTGTTGATGATGCTATTATTCGTCCATATATTGGTGACACTCTGGTTGTAATTCTTATATACTGCGGTGTCAAAAGCTTTTTTGATTTTAGTGTAATACCCTTAGCTATTGGAGTTTTACTATTTTCATATACAATAGAAATATTACAATACTTTAATCTGGTTCATATGTTGGGTTTACAAGAATCGAAATTGGCGAGAATTGTAATTGGTAATTCATTTGCCTGGGGAGATATAATTGCATATACTTTGGGTTTTGTCATAATACTTTGGTTAGAAAAGGGTAAGCATGCTTAGGCGAGATTTTAAAAAGCAACTTAATTGTATAGATTCTGGCTTTCTGTCATAATTTGTTAAACACTATTACCAATCGCTCAATGACTTCATAAATTTCTTCTTCATTTAATGAAGCAAATCCTATTCTAATCCCGTTATGTCCTGAGTTATCATTATCATATCTACGCCAATCGGTGTTAAATTGGATGTTTAGTTTTTCTGCTTCATTACATATCGTGTCCCAATTATAGGATGTGTTCAATTTTGCCCAAATAGCCATTCCGCCTTTAGGAATTTCAAAATCAAAATAATTACCTAGTTTTTCTTTCAATAAAGAGCAAAACAAATCTCTTCGCGTTTTGTAAATTTTAAGGACCTTGTTACAATGTCTTTGTATATCTCCTGTACTAATCATTTGGGCTAAGGTTTGTTCTAAAAAGGGATCACCCTGTTGATCTATAATACGTCTCAGGTTTGCAGCTTCGTCTACAAAATCTTTTGGAGCAATTAAATATCCAATTCGAATAGCAGGAGCAATGATTTTGGTAAACCCTCCGATATAGATTACATTTCCATAATCATCATTACTGGCTAAAGGTAAAATAGGCGCGTTACTATAATGAAAATCATAGTCATAATCATCCTCAATAATTGCAAAGTTATATTGCTGAGCCAATTGCAGCAAATGCATACGTCGCTCTGCAGAAAGCGTTACTGTAGTTGGGTGATGGTGGTGAGAAGTAGCATATACAGCACTGATCCTTTTGGTTTTACAAAGCTTTTCGATAGCATTGGTATCCAATCCCTGCTTATCTACAGGTACTTGTTCTATATAGCCTCCTGCTTCTTCAAAAGTATTATCAGAAGTCATATAATTAGTATTACCAACAATAATGATATTGTTTTTGGCAGAAAGCAATAACTGGCTGTTTAAATAAATTCCCATCTGACTCCCACGGGTAATCAAAATATTATCAACAGTAATGTTTAAGCCTCTGGTTTGATTAAGATAAGTAACCAAAATTTTTCTAAGTTCTATATTTCCATGTATAGAACCGTAGGTAAGTAAATTTTTATGATAACTTTTTTTAGTAATGTTTCGATATACTTTTGCAATTTCCTCCATGGGAGCTAATCTGTGATCGGGAGATCCGTCATCAACAATTAACGCTTTTTGATCGGTTCTATTCCTGAGTTTGCGTATTAAATGTGGTCTGGTCGAGAAAGAGAAACCACTTTTCTTTTTTATTTCAGCCCTTTGATATGGTTTGTCAAAGTTTTTAGGATTAACTATAGGCAGCGAACCAGTAACAAAAGTACCTTTTGTGGGAATCGTCTCAACCCATCCCTGAGAAATAAGCTCTTCGTAAGCCGAAATTACTGTTTTGCGATGAACATTGAGATCGTCTGCAAGTTTTCTTGATCCTGGTAGTTTGGCAGAAGGAGGTAGCTTTCCGGATTTTATAAATCCTATAATCTGATCACATAATTGAAGATATAGATTACGGCTACTATGACGAACAAGGACTATGTTATTTTTAAAAGGAAACATAACTGGACTACTAAGTATTCATAAACTGGATTGTTTTGACACACCATAAAACTATTATTTTTGAAATAAGAAACAAAATAAAATATGGAAAAATATTCAATTTCAAAACTTAACAAAGTAGTTCGTGGTCCAAAAAGGGCGAATTATGATGTAGACACTATCAATACTATATTAGATAGTACATTTTTATGTCATATAGGGTATGTATTTGAAAATAAAGCTATTGTGATTCCTACAGCATACGCCAGAAAAGGGGATAAGATATATCTGCACGGATCTCTCAAAAACCGAATGATGTTGAGTTTATTAGAAGTAGGAGAAGCAAGCATATCGGTAACACATCTTGATGGATTGGTATTGGCGAGGTCTGCTTTTCATCATTCTGCGAATTACAGATCGGTAAATGTATTTGGTAAAGTGAAAAAAGTAGAAGATCCAGAAGAAAAAATGAACGCTCTTAAATGTCTTCTAAATCATATGGTTCCTGATCATTGGAATAATGTAAGACAACCAAATGAAAAAGAGTTTAAGGCAACTTTGGTATTGGGGATTACTATAGAAACAGCCTCGGCAAAAATAAGAGCAGAAGGGGTAAATGATGAACCTGAAGATCTTGATTTACCAATATGGGCAGGAGTCGTTCCTATTAAACAAATAGCTTTTGACGCAATTTCTGACAATAAGCTGCAAAAGGATACTAAAGTACCAAATGCAGTATTGAATTATGTAACGAACAATAAAAAATAATAGTAAAAATGCTTACTCCAGAAATAAAGAAATATATTGATAAAAGTGTTTTATGTTGGTTAGCTACATCTTCATTAGATCATATTCCTAATGTATCACCCAAAGAAGTTTTTACATATTATGACGACACTGATATTGTTATAGCTAATATTGCTTCTCCGCAAACTGTAAAAAACATTAAAGAGAATAATAATGTATGTGTAAGCTTTATCGATGTGTTTGTTCAAAAAGGATTTCAGTTAAAAGGAGTAGCTAAGATTGTAGCAAAAAATGACCCCGAATATGCTGCTATGCAAGTTCTCTTGCTGCAGTTAACCGGGGGGAAGTTTCCGTTTGCAACAATCACAAATATTATGGTTAAAGATGTAAAACCTATAATCGCTCCAAAATATATTTTATATCCAGAAACAACCGAAGAACAGCAAATACAAAGCGTATTAAAACAATACAAACCATAAAAAATAAAGAATATGCTAGAAATAAGACCTAATTGTGAGCATTGCAATAAAGCACTACCTAATGATAGTGATGAAGCAATGATGTGTACTTATGAATGTACTTTTTGTGCTGACTGTGTAGATAATGTTTTGCATAATGTATGTCCTAATTGCGGAGGTGGTTTTGAAAAAAGACCAACTCGACCGGTAAATTTCCTGACCAGTAATTGCGTAGAAAAACACCCTGTTGGTACAAGAATAGTATATAAACCAATTGATGAAAATGCTTTTAAAAAGATTTTGAAAGAATTTATCAACATAGAACCACGAAAAAGATAAGTAACATAATGGTTAATATAAGAAGAGCAACTATAGAGGATGCAGAAAAAATTTCATCTTTAGGAAAAAAAACCTTTGATGAATCTTATGGGGAATTTTTTAATAATAAAAGTAACCTGATCAATTACTTAGATTGGGCTTTTTCTATTGATAAGATTAAAAATAGTTTGACAAAACCCGAGAACCTATATTGGTTAGTCACCGATACATATAATTCA
>CAKMZM010000273.1 GCA_929200365.1 uncultured Flavobacteriaceae bacterium
ATAGCAATTTTTTAGCTAATTGAAAAAGTATAAATAAGCTAAATATAAATTATTCTATAGTATTTTTTTTCGATTTGAAAAAACTAAAGACATACCGTATCTTTGTATTCTACCCTTGCAACAAAAAATCAAATGAGTAGATTTTTTTTAGCTATTTTTCTGTTTTCGTTAGTAACAAATATTTCGGGTCAGGAAAAAGAAAAAACAAAATATCTGGATTCAATTCAAGTTAATTTAAACCGTTCTCTTGATAGTATTTTAAAAAACACCACAAATGATTTAAATATCATAGTTTTAAAACAGAAATTAACAGAAATTACTCCTAAAAAACCGAAAGAAGAACATATCGGATGGGAAGATAAGGCAACCTTTATTTTACTTTTTAATCAATCTGCATTTAACTATGACTGGCAAGGAGGGGGAACCTCTAATATAGCTGGAAATACAACACTACATTACGAATTTAATTATAAAAAGAATAGCCTAACCTGGGATAATAGAATTATTGCAGATTACGGGCTTACTTTCTTAAAGGATGAGGATTTTTCTCGCAAAACCAATGACAGGATCGAACTTAATTCTAGATTGGGGCAAAAAATCAGAAAGAGTTTCTGGAATTATTCTTTGTTTGTCAATTTCAGATCTCAATTTGATAAAGGATATAGGTTTACTAAAGATACAGATACAGAAGAGACCATTCGTACAGAAGAAACTCATTTCTTTTCTCCTGCATTTATACAAATCGGACCTGGATTATTATGGAAAAAAAGTGATCATCTACACATTAATATTGCTCCAGTAACATCTCGTATGATATTTGTAGACAAAGAATTTACTAATGTTATAGATTATGAAGATGGTGATTATTTTGGTGTAGATACTGGTGAAAGCTCTCGATTTGAGTTTGGAGGATCTCTCGCTGCTTATTCTAAATATACTATGGCAAAAAATATAACTCTAGAACAGCTTTTGAATTTATACTCTAATTATATTGAAGATCCAGCTAATATAGATATTGATTATACCTTAAATGTTAATTTACTAGTAAATAAATACATTACAGGTAGTTTTATATTTCAAGTAATTTATGATGATAATGCTACTGGTGGATTTCAGATACGAGAAATAATAGGGTTAGGTCTTAAATATAAATTTTAACCTTAGTCTTATACTTAAACGTATTCTTATTCCTCAACAACCTCGGGATATAAAAAATTATTATAAGGGAAACGAGTTACATGTATATCTCTTATCTCTTTATATATTCGTTTTCTGAAATCATCAATGTTCTCTTTCTTGATCGCAGAAATAAACAAAGCATTATTCCCTATTCTACTCATCCAAGTCTGTTTCCATTCTTCTAGAGTATAATGGGCTTTTGTTCTTTCTATAGTTAAATCATCACCTATTATTTCGTGTTGATAAGTGTCGATTTTATTAAAAACCATCATAGTGGGCTTATCTCTACAGTCAATTTCATCAAGAATCTTATTTACTGATTCGATATGGTCTTCGAACTGTGAATGAGAAATATCTACTACATGTAATAATAAATCTGCTTCTCTTACTTCGTCTAATGTGCTTTTAAAACTTTCTACGAGTTGAGTAGGTAGTTTTCTAATAAAACCTACGGTATCACTAAGTAAAAATGGAAGGTTGCCAATAACCACTTTTCTCACTGTAGTATCTAAAGTAGCAAAAAGTTTATTTTCTGCAAAAACCTTACTTTTGGCAATAACATTCATCAATGTTGATTTGCCCACATTAGTATATCCTACTAAAGCCACTCTTACCAGTTTTCCACGATTACCCCGTTGTGTTGCCATCTGTTTATCAATAGTAAGCAATTTCTTTTTAAGCAAAGAAATTCGATCTCTAACAATACGACGGTCTGTCTCAATCTCTGTTTCTCCTGGACCTCGCATCCCGATACCACCACGCTGCCTTTCTAAGTGAGTCCACAATCCTGTTAATCTAGGTAATAAATACTGATACTGTGCTAACTCTACCTGAGTACGGGCATAGCTGGTTTGAGCACGTTGAGCAAAAATATCAAGTATTAAATTGGTTCGATCTATGATTTTTGCCTTTAGAATACGCTCTATATTGCGAAGTTGGCCTGGTGATAATTCATCATCAAAAACGACAGTGCCTATTTCATGTTGTTCTACATAGACTCGTACATCCTCCATTTTTCCTGATCCTATAAAAGTTTTAGAATTAGGCATATCCATCTTTTGGGTAAATCGTTTTACCACTTCGCCTCCAGCAGTATACGTAAGAAATTCTAATTCATCCAAAAACTCTTCAAGCTTTTCTTCGTTCTGGTTTTTGGTTATAATCCCTATCAAAACTGTTTTCTCGTATGCTATTTCTCCTCTTTCTAACATTAGCTACCTAATCTTCTATATCTTAATTTATTATATTGTGCCTTTAAACAAATGTACAAAAGTACAATAATTATGTACTTTGAAACCAACATTATATATGGTTTCTCACAAAATTAAATGCTATGTCCAACACATTTTATTTCAATAAAAAACATACAAGCCACTATACTGTTGCATTTTATAATCTAGAAAATTTATTTGATACCATTAATGACCCAAGAACCTTAGATAATGCCTTTTTACCTGATTCTGAAAAAAAATGGAATCGAAAACGATATGAAAAAAAAATATTCAAACTTGGTACAGCCATTTCTAATATTGGGTTTTCAAAAACAAGAAAAGCTCCTGTGTTGATCGGCGTAGCAGAAGTAGAAAATAAAGCAGTTCTCAAAGATCTTATTAACTCTAAGCATTTAAAACAAAAAGAATATGGTATTGTTCATTATGATTCTCCAGATGAACGAGGCATTGATGTAGGGTTACTATATCAAAAACAATATTTTCAAGTAAAGGATTCTAAAACTGTCACTGTTTTGGTAGATAATGAAGAGGGAGAACGGGATTATACTCGGGATATTCTATGGGTAACAGGTGTTTTAAATCAAGAAGAAATGCACATCTTAATAAATCATTGGCCATCTAGAAGAAATGGAGCAGAAAGTACAGCCTATAAGCGTATTGTTGCTGCAGAAAAAAATCGTGAGATTATCAACGAGATTACGAATAAAAATCCTGATGCAAAAATTATCATCATGGGAGATTTTAATGATGACCCTTCTAGCGAAAGTATAAAAAACCTAGTGCAAGATGATCTTTTTAATCCAATGGAGCGTCTCCTTACCAGATATAGAGGTAGTACCAGTTACAGAAGCCAATGGAATTTATTTGATCAAATAATTTTTAGTTATAATTTTCATCAATATGAAAAAGGAAAACACAGTTTTTCTAATGCTGCCATTTTTGATGATGCTTTCCTAAAAATATATAAAGGTCGCTACAAAGGTACTCCCTTCAGAACCTATGCAGGAGGAAAATATAAGGGGGGGTATAGTGATCATTTTCCTGTATATATACGGCTAAGACATAATATTTAGAAGATATTTTTATATTCTTAAATAATTCTTTTTTTTTGCAAAATAGATGCAATTATTTCTAGGCTTCAATACAAATTATATCACATAGCTTCAATAAGATTTTGAGTATTCATTCTCATGGTCTAATGTCAAATAGTTTTGAATTTTGCCAGTTACCA
>CAKMZM010000274.1 GCA_929200365.1 uncultured Flavobacteriaceae bacterium
AGTCTGGCCAGATCTAGAGATTGTTTTATTAAGCGTTCTTTTTTCTTATCTGTTTTGGTAGCAGCAATTTGCCCAATGAGTTCATGATTTGTATTAATGACCAAATTGTACATTTCTGGCATATTACCCATACCAAACATTCCACCACCACCGGTTTGTTGCATTTCTTTCATACGACGCATAAATTCTGGTTGCGTAATCATGAACGGAGAAGCATTGCTATCCATAGCTTCTAATTGTACAGTATATGTTTCTTTTGGAACTACTTTTTCAAGATCGGCTTTAAGCGTTTCTTTTTCTTCATCAGATAATTTAGAGATAGTTTCTTCATCTTTTTTGATAAGATTGTCAAGATGATCTCCATCTACACGTGCAAAAGAAATATTTTCTTTACTAGTCTCCATTTTTTGAATTAAATGAGAAACAATAGGAGAGTCTAAAAGCAGTACTTCGTATCCTTTATCTTTGGCAGCAGAGATGTAGGAATGTTGTTCATCTTTATTAGAGGCATAAAGAAGAACAAGTTTACCATCCTTATCAGTTTGCGAGTCCTTAATTTTTTCTTGTAATTCTTCAAAAGTAAAGAAAGAACCATCTACTGTTGGATAGAGTGCAAATTTGTCAGCTTTTTCAAAAAACTTATCTTCAGAAAGCATTCCATATTCGATCACAATTTTAATATCATTCCATTTTTGCTCAAAATCTTCTCTATTGTTTTTAAACATAGAGTTTAGTTTATCGGCAACTTTACGAGTAATATAGCTTGATATTTTCTTTACATTACCGTCGGCTTGTAAATATGATCGTGATACATTAAGAGGGATATCAGGAGAATCAATTACACCACGAAGCATGGTAAGGAATTCTGGAACAATACCTTCTACATTATCAGTAACAAATACTTGATTTTGATATAATTGAATCCTATCTTTTTGTATACTCATATCCTGACCCAGTTTAGGGAAATATAGAATCCCAGTTAGGTTAAAAGGGTAATCTACATTAAGATGAATATTAAAAAGAGGTTCTTCAAATTGCATAGGATACAACTCGCGATAGAAACCTTTATAATCTTTATCTTCTAGATCAGAAGGCTGTTTGGTCCATGCTGGGTTAGGGTTGTTAATAATGTTATCTACTTCTTGAGTTGGAGCAGGATCTTCTTCTTTGGCACCTTCGGGTTTTGGTAATGTTTCAGTTTTAGTGCCAAATTTTATAGATACAGGCATAAACTTATTGTATTTTACCAGCAACTCATTTATTCTACTATCTTCAAGAAATTCTACATCATCTTCACCAATATGAAGGATGATTTCTGTTCCTCTTTCAGTTTTGTCATGTGCCTCTAGGCTATATGTTGGTGATCCATCACAGGTCCAATGTGCAGCTGGCTCATCTTTATAAGATTTTGTAATGATCTCTACTTTATCTGCAACCATAAACGCAGAATAAAACCCAAGTCCAAAGTGTCCTATAATTCCAGAATCTTTAGCACTATCCTTATATTTTTCAAGAAATTCTTCGGCACCAGAAAAAGCTATTTGGTTAATGTATTTTTCAACTTCTTCTATAGTCATACCAATCCCCTGATCAATAATATGTAATTGCTTTTTATCTTTATCTAGCTTAACTTCGATTACAGGGTTACCATATTCTATTTTGATATCACCAATACTGCTTAAATGTTTTAGCTTTAAAGTTGCATCTGTTGCATTCGAAATGAGTTCTCGTAAAAAAATCTCATGATCAGAATACAAGAATTTTTTAATTAATGGAAAAATGTTTTCTACAGATACATTAATATTTCCTGTTGCCATTTTTATATTGTTTTTAGTTTAAGTATCATTTTTATGGTACGATTACGATACATTCAAAAAAAATACCAATAATATGTATCTGCCAAACTGACATTGAAGCGCATTTTTTTCATATCGATTGTAATGATTTGTTGATACTACAGACTAAGGATATAAATGAGTTTTTTAAGCACACAATTTGTTTACAATTCAATATATAAAAGCTATAGAATATTGTTGAATATATATAGCCAATTTAGAAGGGAAAAACTTTGCTATGAGATATAAACTACTCTAGAGTTGTAAATAGTATAAGTTCTGATTTGGTGATGGTTTTTACCATTACTATCAGAATGATTGATTAGAAAAATGAAAGATAATATAAAAGCATCTTCTTTTCTTATGCATTAATCACACATTTTTTGAAAATACCAATAGTTAGTCATTTGATTGACTTGGTTTGGTTGTTAGAAAGATGCGTTTGTGGTTGACGCATCTTTCATTTTTTTGCCTAAACAGTAATGAAATCATTCAGATTATTAGAAAGAAATTTAAATCACTTCTATGTTTTCTATTTTATTAGATTCAGGTATACTAAGTTGAAAAACATAAAGAGTTGACATTCTGTATTGATCTATAAGTTTGCAATACAGTGGTTTAAATTTTTTATTATGCTTGCATATAATATAGTTAGGGTTTCTTTTATCAAAATGTTAAGAAATACATATATTGTGTGATAACTTATAGTTAAGTATAAAATAACTTACAACATACAATAAATTTACAACATGTATACTTCAAAAATATCAGGTTTAGGGTCTTATGTTCCTGAAAATGTCGTAACCAATGATGATTTATCTAAGGTAATGGATACAAATGATGAATGGATTCAGGAACGTACCGGTATAAAAGAAAGACGTTATATTAAAAAGGGAGATGGTAACAGTACCTCTGTTATGGGGGTAAAAGCTGCCAAAATTGCTATAGAAAGGGCTGAACTTACTACAGATGATATAGAACTTATCATTTTTGCAACCCTTAGCCCTGATATGTATTTCCCTGGAGGAGGAGTTAGAGTTCAAGAAATGATGAACATGAGAACTATCCCAGCATTAGATATTCGTAATCAGTGTAGCGGGTTTGTGTATGCCATATCGGTAGCAGATCAGTTTATCAAGACAGGTATGTATAAAAATGTATTGATCATCGGAAGTGAAAACCATAGTGGAGGTTTGGATATGACAACTCGGGGAAGAGGAGTTTCGGTAATTTTTGGTGATGGAGCAGGAGCTGCAGTATTAACAAGAAGTGAAGAGGGTAGAGGAATTTTGTCTACACATTTGCATAGTGAAGGAGCACATGCCAAGGAATTATCTTTGGAAGGTCCTAATACAGGACATTGGGTGCCAGAAATTATTGCAGAAAACCTTCAGGAAAATATTCCTTACTATCCATATATGAATGGTCAATTTGTATTTAAGAATGCAGTTGTACGTTTTTCTGAAGTAATCAATGAGGGGTTACAAGCCAATGATTTATTAGCAACAGATATTGATATGTTAATACCGCATCAGGCAAACTTGAGAATTTCTCAATTTATACAGCGACAGTTTAAATTATCTGATGATCAAGTCTATAATAATATTCAGAAATATGGTAATACTACAGCTGCATCGATTCCTATAGCATTGACAGAAGCCTGGGAGCAAGGTAAAATCAAAGAAGGAGATTTGGTAGTGTTGGCAGCTTTTGGTAGTGGGTTTAC
>CAKMZM010000275.1 GCA_929200365.1 uncultured Flavobacteriaceae bacterium
TTCCTGTCGTTGTGCCAGCTAAAGGAATGTTCTGATTGTTAGAAATATCAGCAGAAGATACGGTGTTATCTAAACTTCCAATTTCAGTACCAATAACATCAAAAGTAAACGTGCATGAGTTTCCTGCAGGTAGGCTTACACCCGAAACCGAAAAGTTATCCGATCCTGAAACCGCATTAGTCGTTCCTCCACAAGAAGAAGTTGCATTAGGTGATGTTGAAATTATCATTCCCGATGGCAAATTGTCTGTAAGTGATAAGTCTGTAAGGTCAACTCCTGTAGATGGATTCTCTATAATAATAGTAACTGTAGATTCCTCTCCATAACCTATAGTGGTTGGCGAAAAGTTTTTACTGGCCACTGCCGGAAAAGCTACTTCTGTAGAGATAGCAAAAACCCCTCCCCAGATTCCTTCATTGGCGCTCCCAAGCCCAACATTTAAAGTTGTTGCATTATTAGGAACCAAACCAGTAGCATCAAAAATATCAATATCCATTCCCCAATTAAAACTTAAATTAGGATTTCTTCCACCAATATCTACTCCAAATTTGGAGATAGTACTATTCAATGTATTATTAGCAGGGTTTAAAACATTAGAAAGTGCTGATCCGTTTATAGATACGAAATCCCCTGTTTGATTTGCTTCACCATCAAAACCAAAATACCCAGCATCGGTATCAAAAACTCCTATAGATGGAGTTAGCAAACCAGTAACTGTAAATGTGTCGTTAACTCCAAATCCAAAAAAATCAAAGCCATCCCAGATGCTAACACTACGTGTGATATCTGTAGGATCCTCATAAACTATTACCATAGTCCATCCTCCATAAGGGCCTGTAAAACCACTCCCGGTGATTAGTGGTATATCTGCAAGAGTATAGGTTCCTGACCCTGCACTTTGTACAATAGAAGTTACATTTGCAAAAGACATAAAGGTATTCCAGCCTACAAATCTAGTTGTTTCAGTATTAGTAATACTAGCATTAATTGTAGTATATGCCACAGCTCCAGGTTCTCTAAATTGAACTTGTTGAAGATTCAATGAAGGATCTGGGTTTGTAATCCCAGCAAAAGTGGAGTTGTAAGTTCCTCCCCAATAGAGTCCTACCCATGTAACGGTAGCTCCTGCGGGTAGTGAAAAATTCGCACTACTAGAGTTTATTGTAGAAACATCAACACTGGCATAACCCATTACCACTGTTGGATTATTAGTGGTAGGAGATCCAGGACAATTGGCAGTACAGATAAGATTTGTATTACCAATCATATCAAAATTACCTCTTACATTTGCTTTAAAACGTTCTTCATAGGGTCTCGGGTTTTCGATTTCAATATCAACGATGGTTCCAATTCCCTGATCAGTAATATCAACTGAAACATCACTTACATTAGAAAAATTAATAAAAAAAGTTTCATCTCCCTCTATGCTAATATCATCTAATATCGGAACTGTTATACTTTCGGTATCACCAATAGTTCCTGAAAATGATAAGGTTCCGTTTGTTGTTGTATAATCTGCTCCAGCAGTGGCAGAATTGTTAGCAGTGGTAAAATCAACAGTGAAAGCACTTGCAGTATCAATTCCTGTATGAGTTACAATAAATGTGGCTGTCCCGTCATTTTCATCTACAGAAACATCATCTATACTAATTTCTGGTACAGGTTGAATAACATCAAATGTTATTGTAGTGTTTACTCCAAAATTCCCAGGAAAATTTTGTAATAGTTCTATGCCATCTACAAATACCCGTATAAAACTGCCTGCACCATTCCAACCATCTCCATAACCATCCTCTAATAACAAATCATAGCCTGTGCCATAAGGTACATTATAGGTTTCAGGTGTTCCAACAGTACTGAAGAAATTATTAGAAACATTAGTAAAGCATTCTCCAGGGTTAGTGTTACAAATGGTTGGAAGTATTGTAACTCCCAAAGGTGAAATTAATGTTACCCTGTTTTCTGAAGACCAATTTTCCCAATTCACCTCAATCTCTACAGTTGCCTGAGCATAAGAAGATACAGAAGTAAACCCTAGTAGCATTAAGATTATAAGAAATAATGATATGTTTTGATATGTTTTAGTCAACATTGTTCTCTTATTTAACAACAAATACTACATTAATCAACGAATTGAAAGTGAGTGGTTGTCCAATTACTGTATATGTTAAAACTCCGTTGGCATCAATACTCATAGTTGCAGTATTGAAAACTAAAGGATCAGCATAAGTAACATAATAGTATAAATCGGTTGCAGCATATACTGGTATAGCTGGAGCTGATGGACTTGTTGCAGTAGGAGATGAAAATTGAGCCGTATACTGCGTATATAAATTTAAGTTAAATGTTCCGTTTGTTGCTACTGGAACCTCAATAGATGGAGGGTAAAATACTCTTGCTGCCGCAGAAGTAATAGGAGCAATAGCATTAATGACTTCCTGTACCGTTGTTTCGTTAGTCGGGGATACTTCTCCAGCTTCATCAACATCAATAGGAATAGCAAGATTAACTTCAGAATCTAATTGGTCATCGGTAGTTGTTTGCCATCCATTGGTAAGACCAGTATATCGGTAGATTTCCTCATTGGCTATATTAAAAACTACAGAACCAATTTTAGGATTAAGTATAGCATTTATCTCAGCTAAATTAGTTGCTGTTGGTAGCCCCATTAATGCATTGGCATCGTTAGGACTTATCTGTGCATTTGAAAAAATAGATAGAATAAAGAATAATCCTATTAGGGGTAATTTTATTTTCATAATATATTTTACTTTTTTTGCTTATCCCATATTTGTATTAAGAAATTAAGTGAAGAATGAATTCGGGTTTTAAAAATCTAATATAGTAAACATAAATTCTAAGTCAATATCATCTTTCTGATTTGTTCCATTATCACTATCCCCAATGTTAACAAAGAACCCTCCTGCTGTTTGTCCATAATACGTAATACCTGGATCATCATAATCCTGCCCTGTATTCCCTGGGCAATCACCACCACAATCTAATATAGAAAGTTGAATAATATAATTTGTATCTGGCATTGCATTTGTAAAAGTTACTTCGTAATCTCCTTCATCTATTCTGGATACAGTTGCATTCAATATTTTTAAAGCAGTACCATTACCAGCAACTTTCCCCATTGCTTTTATTGGACTAATAAAGAATGCTCCACCGTCTGTACCTACGGTAATTTCATTATTTGTATCTGTACTGATTACATCTATAGTATCAGCAGTTGGGTTTTCATTTTCATCAGTGTATAAAATATCTCCAGTGGTGTTATTCTGAGATATTGTAGTTACCGTTTCCTGAATATTTACAGCTGTTCCTGATTCATTATTGTAGGTTCCAATAGTTTTTAAAGTGGTAGCAGTATTAGGGTTAGTTACAGTTGTAATAGTTTCATCGATATCAACAGTACTTCCACCTGTAAAATTTACTGTTGCAATTCTATTTCCTGCAATTACATTCGTTACGCTTTCTATATAAGAAGGTCCAGTTGGTCCTGTTGCTCCCGTAGC
>CAKMZM010000276.1 GCA_929200365.1 uncultured Flavobacteriaceae bacterium
ATATTGGAATATGCCCATTTACGTTTGGTCTTGCGTTGTACGACCAGCATCAGCAGTTGTACGATAAGCCCGCACCAGGTTTGGATCTCAATGGCATTTTGGTTGTCGCCTAAATTTAGAAGTAACCTCAAAAGTTATATCATGTGCCAAAAACTGCCCAAAAATTGATAATCCGTTAGAAAAAACCTCACTATCCTTACAACTACAATCATAATCAATCATGGTATCGGATAAATCTCTAATTGCTTTATCATCCAGCACCAATGGTTTTAATTCTGGGAATAATTTATTATAACTACTTTCTTCTTTCGATCGAAAATTGGCTTTTTGAAAACTTTGCATATCTTTTTTATTTGGGGTTGCTATGGTGTATTTTATACTTAATGATAATAGGGGTAAAATGTCACTTTAAAATTTTGGAGAAATTTTGGGTTTAAAGAATTTTCCAAGCTTAAAAGGGTATTTATAAATATTCTATTTGTTTCGACAAAACAGCCCTCAAGTGGATCAAAACACTTAACAATCAATCAGTTAATTCAAACTCAGAAATTTGGAAATCTGGAAAAATCGATTTTATGTTATCAATTAGCTTGGAATTGCCAATCCTAGCTTGTTCTCTAGACACATAATATTCTTGCCAACCATCCATTCCTAAAAGTCTTATACTTAACTCCAAATATTTCTCAAATGAAATGGGTAGTTTAGTTAGTTCACCTCTTGAATGGGAATAATACAACTCCAACTCCTTATTATCATTAACTATAAAACCAACAAACCCTGAATCTCCTTCAAATAATTCAACAGGTCGTAACTTGCTTGCTACTAATATGTAATCTTCATCCTCTTCACCTGAGCATATGGTATCCCCATAGTGATTTGTCTTGTCCCAGTCCAAATTAAGTTTTGGACAATTTTCGCCACCGAATATTTCCTCAAATGGTAATAAACTGATGGATCCATGAATATCTTCAATTTCCCATTCTAATTTCAACCCATTAGTTTGTAAATAAAAACCAATTACCAATTCAGATAGTGATACCTTCATGGCTTCTTGACCTTTCATTAAATCATTTAAACTAACTGGATTATTGCTTTCATTTTTTAAAGATCCAAATTCATTAAATTGCTTTAATTGATTTATTCTGTCATTCAAATCTTCCAGGAATTTTGTTGAAGGTGTAATGGAATTTTCGTTGTCGATTTTTTCCAATATTTTATTTACTCGTGTTTTGTTTTCATCTTGAACAATATTTTTAAAAAATGTCTCATAATTATCATAAAAGGTATAATACCCCGAAATATCACTAGACCTATCAATAAAAAATTGCTGCCATAAATTTAATCCCAAAAAGAGAACAGAATATTCCAAATATTGCTTAACCGTTAGGTTAATTTTATTAAGATTATGACCAAATGTAAACAAATACAATGTTTCGTTGTTTTGAAAATCGATTAAAACGTAGTTTCCAGAACAATCTAAGGTGTCAAATATTTTCAATTGATTAGTACTTAAATCAGCCTCTTTAGAATTGATCCCCGAAAGAGACAAGACTCTACCCTTTCCTAATTCCAAAGATGCCAATAGACAAGACAATCTTATATTGACACTCCCTTCTATCAACCTATTTTCTACAATGGCGTCCCAAGTAACAGAAAACCCATCACAATATTCATAAAAATATCGAAGGTCTTCACTTAGTTTATACCCCAATTGCTTCTCTACTTTATTAAGTGCAGATTTTGAATCTGCTGGTATAACAGCTATTCCACTACTTTTGAATTTCTTAAATCTTGATTTAAAAAATTTCAGTGTTTTTTTTAATTCTAATTCATAATTTTTCACATTACAATTTAATTTTTTTGTTGGATTGGATGTCATTTTTTATTGATGTTACATCAGAAACAGGAATCAATGAATTTCCATTTTTGGCAAAGGCGGTCAATTTTACCTGAAAATCTGCATAGGTACTGAAAGGTCTTAACCTTTTAATAAATCCTATTAAAGAATTTGCATAACTAGTTTTACTCGAATCAAAAATATCAATTCCCGATTCTCTCATATTGGTTCCCGTAGAATGGTTTAACGAAATTTTGTCCTTTTTCTTAAAATCAGGTTTAGGTATTGTAATAGTAGTTTTTATTTTTGCCTCTGACTTTTTTTCCCAATTAGTTCCTTGCGGAACATGTAATCCTGAAGAAAGTTTTAATTGTTTAGCATAATCTCCCAAATCAACATCATTTCCTGCAGAATCTTTAACCACCCCACTCCTATAAGTCACATCAGCCGTAATCCAAACAACACTAGTAGTTGAAGGACCTGTTGAAACTCCTCCCTTATTAAGGAGTTTCCTAACAGATTTATCAAATCTTTCTTGCTTTGCACTTTTATTAATACTATTCGGCCCTGGAACTAGATTTTTCGCAACCCCAGGTCCACCAAAAGATTGATTCAACAAATGCATTTGAACCCATTTATCGGAAACTTTCGACAATCCTTCTTCATGAATTTTTTTCCAACCAGTTGTTCCTGTATTTGCACCTTGTTTTGGTTTACTTCCTTGTTTATTTTGAGACTTATCATGTAATTTCGAAACAGATACTGCAGTAGGCTTATTTCCAGAAAAGGAATACGATGCATTATTCGGTTTTGATGGGCTACCCGAAAGCTTCATCAAAGCAGAACTAATCTGATTTAACGCATTAGTAATATCTTTCATTTTTTTCTTCTCAGCCTTATCTGGTCCTGTTTTTGTTGAACCTCTTATTATAATTTTAATTTTACTATCCAAAATCTTTTTAGCTTCATTAAGGGCCGCCTTATCTACATTCGGTTTTTTTGCCTGATCTTGTAAATATTTTCTTACGGGTTTAGGATTATTGCTTGCAATTAACAATTCTGCATTCGCACCCTTACCTTTAAATCGAAGTTCATGATGTTCTCCCCCTTTATTAGTAAACTGCTTTTTCTTTTTCCACCACTGCACCAAACCTTTAACACCTTCCTTCACTTTACCTAATCCTTTCTTTCCAGCTTTAAACAACTTCTTAACCTGCTTTGCAATAAACCCAATAGCCTTGTTTACCACCTTGTCAATAGGCTTTCTAATTTTTTGGATGATTTTTTTGATGGCTTTTCCAATAGCTCCTATGTTTAACAACCTGGCAATGAAGTTTAGAATAATTGGAATACTTTGAGCCATTGCCTTTTCAATAAAGGAAGCCGCAGCACCAATATTTCCCGCAGCTATTTTTCCAATTGAAGTAAATATGGAGTTTACAAAATCTGAAATGCGTTGCCAGTTCTCAACAAAAAACATGATGGCATTGTAGATGGCCATTGCCGCTTGTACCAAGGCTCCTGCAGGATTAAGGAAACTTAATACCTTAATTATTCCCTGCTTCACTAATTGAGTTATTACCCAATTGCGAATACCACTCATGATGGTTTGTTTTATCTCCCCTGTAATTATATCTTTACCTAAAATTACTGTT
>CAKMZM010000277.1 GCA_929200365.1 uncultured Flavobacteriaceae bacterium
CCCTTAAAATAGCACTTTCTTGTCATTATTAAAATAATACATAAAATTATGAATATAAGTAAAAATGAATACCTAAAAAAGGTGTTAGAAAGTTATCGTATGTCACATATTAATGATCTATTAGATAAATATCGTGAAAAAAGAAAAGAAATCAAAGAAGCTATAGAAGCAGAATATTCTGAAGACATATATAGCCCCCTAAACTCAGGATCTTATGCAAAGCACACCGCCATTAATAGCAAATTTGATTTGGATGTAATGATTCCTTTCAGACGAGACGCCTTCGAGACGCTAGAGGCTATGTTTGATGAAATTTTTGATTTTCTCTATGAAAAATATGGAGATGAAGCGAAAGTAATAAAACAAAAAGTATCCATAGGTATTGAATTTTATCCAGATAATGACGGAGATAGTATTAGTATTGATGTCGTCCCCGGAAGAGAATTAAACAAGAATCAATATGAAGATGATCACAAATTAAATTTATATGTGGATTCCAGATATGGTTCTTTAGAAGAGCAAAGTTATATTCAAACTAATATCCATGCGCAAATTGATCATATTAAAAGTAGGGATGACGAACGAAAAATAATCCGATTACTTAAAATATGGAAAACTTCTGATCAAACCAATAAAGAGTATAAGTCATTTTTACTAGAATTGATTACAATAAAAGCATTCGACAAGGATGTCATTTCAGGGAATCTATGGGAGGAACTAGAGGCTGTACTGAAATATATTAGGGACCATATTACAGAGGATGGATTTACCCTAAAAGATCCTGGAAATAGTGGGAATGATGTAGCAGATACTTTAGAAGATTGTCAAAAGCAAAGCTTATCTAATAAGATGCAAAATATGTTAGATAGAATTGATGATAATGAAGACAACTTAAAAATCTATTTCCCTATTAATTCTGATTATGAAGAAGATACAGGAGATAATGGATATGGTGTAAAAACGGGAGCAAGCATATTTTCAAGACCACCAAAAAATGAACGTTTCGGATAATGGTAACACCTAGAATTAATAGTATAAATCAATGTCTTGACAAGCTTTCTTTTGCTACAATAACTGCTCCTTTTGAAGAGGATCAGTTGAATTTAAAAGGGCAGATACAAGTCAACTTTAATGAACTAGATAATCCATTATCATTTGAAGTAATAATTAATCCTCAATATCCCTTTAAATATCATAATGAAGAAACTATCAAATTTATCAATAAAGATTTGCTAGAATACAAACATGTCATGGGAAATGGAATGATTTGTATTCATACTTCACATAATATTGATTTAAAGGAAAAATTAATTATTGATTTCCATTCACTCAAAAATTGGATTATAAAATATTATATCAATAAAGAGAAAAATATACATTATGAACATATAATCGCACCACAACATACTTTTAAGGACAGCTTGTTTTCATTTACGTTTACCGAAGTAGATTATGAATTTAAGCAGCATAAATATGGTTTTGTGAATTTGAGATTTCTTAATGATGGATTGGCCATTGGGCAAAAAGTAACTAATTTTTTAACACACAGTTTTACCGATTTATCTGGTAAGGAATTAACGCTCTGTAAGTGGAGTTCATTTTATCATAATTTACCAAACAAGTATCATGGCATATATGTTTTTGTAGAACATCCTCCGGCTATATACGATAGATTTATTTTTCAGGATTGGGAAAGTTTTATTGGTATTTTTAAACAGGATTTCCTCGAATTTCTTCATAATTGTGAAAAAAGTTATAAAAAGAATAAACGCCACGGGCAACCCATCCCTTTATATATAGGCTATAAAATTTCGGACACAGAAATTCATTGGCAAATAGCACTATTGGAAATCGGAAAATTCCCAATAAAGGGAGTTAAAAAGAATCAAAAATGGTCAACAAAGCTTGTAAATAGAAAAATTACTTGGGGAATATCTCGAAATTCATCCTATAGATACTTCTTTGGAAGAGGTGCTTTTTCGGAAAAATTAACTACCAAAAAAATTCTAATATTAGGTACAGGAGCAATAGGGAGTATGATAGCAAGAACATTAACAAAAAGTGGTTGTACGAAAATTGATTTATGTGATTACGATGTTAAAGAACCTGAGAATATATGTCGTGCTGAATTTCGATTTATTAACGGGTTAGCAGATAAAGTTGAGGAGTTAAAACGAATATTATTTGACATCTCCCCTTTTGTTGAGGTTGGAAGTGTTAATCAACCTTATTTTGAAATACTATCAAAAGTTGAGTTCAATAAAGTAGAATCTAAAAAAGAACTAGAAGCTTTTCTGAGTTCATATGATTTGATATTTGATTGTTCTACAGATAATGATCTAATGTATGTTTTAAATCAATTAGAATTAAAATGTGACTTAATCAACATTTCAATTACTAACAAAGCACAACAACTGGTTTGTGCATTTTCTCCTAACATTTATGATTTTGTTACAACACAGTTTTCAGAACTACTGAATCAAGACACTGAAGATCTATACAACCCTACGGGGTGTTGGAGTCCTACATTTAGAGCTTCTTATAATGATATCAATCTATTAGTTCAGTATGCTTTAAACCACCTTAATCGAGTATATCGAGATAATTTACCCAAAAATAACTTTATAATTGAAACAGGAACAGAACAGGAATATAAACTTGAATTAAAACAATTTTGATATTAAAAAATACAGATAAGAACGTTGAAATCTTAATTTCGAATGAATTATTTAAGAAGCTATCAACATATGGAATTAATGAGTTTCCAAATGAATTTGGTGGCTTTTTAATAGGATATTACAGTAATGATTTTAAAACGTTAACAATTAGTGATACTATTTTACCTAAAGTTTATACTGGAACTCCTTGTTTATTTCAAAGGAGTATAAAGGGAATACAGAAATCTTTCAAAGAATTTTATGAAAGAAAACCTAATCAATATTATGTGGGGGAATGGCATACTCACCCTAATGGATCAACACAATATAGTAGTACCGACTTACAAGCTATGACCAATATTGTAAACTGTGAAACCGTACGCATAACAAATCCTATTTTATTAATTATTAGTACTAACAAAACAGATGTAAACAATTTTAGATTTTATTTATATGAAAATGGTGAGCTTTTACCATTTATGTAAATCGATAAAATCAATCAAAATCTATAATTTTTAACTTTCAAATTAAAAATACCCCCCACCAAATCCCCCCACCACTATTATAAAATTTGACTCTAATTTCTATAATAAAAACACACAAAACATTAATTA
This sequence comes from uncultured Flavobacteriaceae bacterium, assembly GCA_929200365.1. Lineage (GTDB taxonomy): Bacteria > Bacteroidota > Bacteroidia > Flavobacteriales > Flavobacteriaceae > Aquimarina. The sequence continues at coordinate 3,272 of CAKMZM010000277.1, forward strand.
TCAATCATTTAAATTCAAAAATAAAGATGTAAATCAAATATGTGACCGTCGGGTAGGTAAGATAAAAGCCACACTATTTTTAAGGTAAAAAAGGGATTTTTTGGGTGAAATTGAGGCAAAAAACAAAAGCTAAAACATTAATATTCAATGTTTTAGCTTTTAAGAGTAGCGGGAACTGGACTCGAACCAGTGACCTTCGGGTTATGAGCC
>CAKMZM010000278.1 GCA_929200365.1 uncultured Flavobacteriaceae bacterium
TAGTACTCAAAAGATTTAAGAATCAATTCATCTGATACTATACAATTGTATTTTGCCTCACCAATAGCATTTAATAGGACAAAGTAAACATTTCCATTTTCATTCTTTTTATCATGAATAAGGAGCTCCATAATTTGCTGATAATCATTATTTTCAATATCTACTTTTGGAAATGTGGCTAGAATTACAGCGCTGATATACTCCAAATCTTCTTTGGTTAAAGAAAGTAATTCGGTAGCTATATAAGCTTCCATAATCATTCCTATAGCGATAGCTTCACCATGTAATAATGTAGGCTTTTCGGGATGTGTTAGGTAAAATGATTCAATAGCATGCCCCAGTGTATGACCAAAATTTAAAAATTTACGAATATTTTGTTCTGTAGGATCTTCAGAAACAATTTTATTTTTAATCACAACAGAATCATAAATCATTTGATCCAGATCTTCAAAATTAAGTTGAGAAAGGTCACTTATTTTTTCCCAATATCCCCGATCCTGAATAAGTCCGTGTTTCAGCATTTCTGCAAATCCGCTACACATTTGATTTACAGGTAGAGTTTCCAGATATTCAGTATCAACAAGAACCATTTCAGATTCACTGATAACCCCTACCATATTTTTTAAATTCCCCAGATCTACTCCTGTTTTTCCTCCTACAGATGCATCTACCATAGCCAATAATGAAGTGGGGACATTAATATAGCTAATTCCTCTTTTATAGGTACAAGCAATAAAACCACCCAAATCTGTGATAACACCACCACCCAGATTAATCATTAAACTTTTGCGATCCATACCTAGCTCAGAAAGAGCGTTCCAGATACCACTGCATGTTTCAATATTTTTATGAATTTCGCCGCTTTCTATCTCAATAACCTCGATATCATATTCTTTTTCGATCTTACTCATCAATAAGGATAAGCAATGTTCATGAGTATTCTCATCTACTAGGATGCATATTTTTGAATGGTTGGCTTTTTCAAGATATGTGTTCAATGCTGTATAGCATTCTTCACCAAAATATACAACAGAGTCTTTAGAAACTATGGGCTTCATATAGTATTAAATTATAGGATGCGAAATTAAGCAGAATTTATAATAAAATAAACTCGCAAGTTCTATATTTGCAGATATCTTAAAATAAGTATGTATAAATAATAAAATTTCTTACATACCCTGTTTAAAATGAAGATTCTTAAAAATTAAATTTTAATGAACCCAAACGACTTGTTTGATAACACCGAAACTGCATTTGCCTTAAAAAGCGATTCAGAACTAGAAAGAGCATACTTTCTGTTTAAAATGATTTCTAATGAACCCTTAGTAAGAATAGGAACTGCTGTTACAAATTTTGCTATAAAGGCGCATTTGCCAGTTCAGGGATTAATAAGAGCTACCGTTTTTGATCATTTTTGCGGAGGAGTGAGTGAAGAAGATTGTTTGCCAGTAGTAGATAAAATGTATGCCAAAAGCGTATATTCTATATTAGATTATTCGGTAGAAGGAAAAGAAGAAGAAACACAATTTGATGCAGTACTGAACAAAACAATAGAACTTCTTGAGTTTGCAGATCAAAAAGATGCAATGCCGTTTGGAGTATTTAAACCTACTGGGTTTGGGCGTTTTTTAATTTGGCAAAAGAAAACAGAAGGTACTCCTTTAAATGCAGAAGAAGAAAAAGAATGGCAACGTATCGAAGAGCGTTTTGATATGGTATGTAAAAAGGCCTTTGAGTGCGATGTGGCTTTGCTAATTGATGGTGAAGAAAGCTGGATGCAGGGTGCTGCTGATGAACTGGTAGCCAAAATGATGAGAAAATATAATAAAGAAAAACCCATTGTGTATAATACTTTACAATTATACAGACATGATCGCCTTGAATATTTACAAAAATTACATGAAGAAGCAAAAATTTATGATTTCAAGATAGGAGTAAAGATCGTTCGTGGTGCTTATATGGAGAAAGAAAATGAACGTGCCCAGGAAATGGGATATCCAACACCTATTTGTAAAGATAAACAGCATACAGACCAGAACTTTGATACGACAATGAAATATATCCTCGAAAATATAGAAGATATATCTGTTTTTATAGGAACACATAATGAGGAGAGTAGCTATCTGGCAATGAAACTGATGAGCGAACTTAATATTGCAAAGGATGATTTTAGGGTTTGGTTTGGTCAATTATACGGGATGAGTGATCATATTAGTTTTAACCAGGCAGCAGAAGGGTATAATGTGGCAAAATACCTGCCTTTTGGCCCTGTGCGAGATGTAATGCCATATTTAATTCGAAGAGCAGAAGAAAATACTTCGGTTGCAGGGCAAACCAGCAGAGAACTGAATTTGCTTTCTCAGGAAAAGAAAAGAAGAAGGTTGTAGAGGTATAAATAGATAAAGAAAAAAGTTTAAACCACTTCAATAATATAAAACTGATACAATGAATTTAAATCAGGTTACTATCCCATCCCTGGATGTTTCGACGTCTATTTTATTTTATAAGAAATTAGGATTACATCTTATTGTTGAAGCGTTACCACATTATGCTCGTTTTGAATGTGTAAAAGGAGATGCTACTTTTTCTATCCATTTGGTTGATACATTACCAGAAAACAATGGAACAAGTGTATATTTTGAAACCGAAATATTAGATGAAGAAGTAAAACGACTTATTGATGAAGGAATACATTTTGAATTGTTACCAACCGATCAACGCTGGTTATGGAGAGAAGCAAGATTAAAGGATCCCAGTGGAAATCAAATAATTTTATATTTTGCTGGAGATAACAGGAAAAACCCGCCCTGGAGAATAAATTAATTTATTTATTGATAAAAATTATATATGAGTAATCCAATCATTGATCATATTTTTGAAAACCAGGATTTTTCTAATCAAAAACTGCCCTCAAAAGAATATGATAATTGCACATTTATCAATTGTAATTTTTCTAATACAGATATATCTGTGGTTACTTTTTTAGAATGTAGATTTGATGCCTGTCATTTTAATTCGGTAATGATGAAAGAAACTTCGTTTCAGGAAGTTGTTTTTGAAGAATGTAAGATGTTAGGAGTAGATTTTAGTATATGTAATGATTTTATGTTTGAAGTAACATATGATAATTGTAATCTCGATTATACATCTTTTTATGGTTTTTCTATGAAAAATACTACGTTTAACGATTGTAGCTTGAAAGAAGCAGATTTTACAGATACTAATCTTACGGGTTCTATATTATCTAATTGTAATTTATCAGGAGCAGTTTTTGAAAGAACTATCGCAGAAAAAGTTGATTTTAGAACAGCCAAAAACTTTATGATTAATCCGGAAATAAACAAATTAAAAAAAGCCAAGTTTAGTACAAATGGACTTATAGGGCTATTAACAGCATATGATATAGAAGTAGAGTAGGGCGTTTTTGTTATAAATTAATTTTGATATTAAAA
>CAKMZM010000279.1 GCA_929200365.1 uncultured Flavobacteriaceae bacterium
CCGAAGTTGTATGCTTCGGCTATCTACTCTTGATCTGTATTAGATTTTATATTTTATGCTTGTCCGTTAAGTTCCCCAATAGTTTTTCATTAGCCTGAACCCTTGTAATTATTACCCTCACTGAGTTGTAATTTTCTATAGTAATTTTGTTACTTGATAAAAAATCGAGTGCTACAAGGATTTAAGATAGAATTAGGGGAAACATCGGGATAAGCATATTATATTTTCATATTTAAAAATTAATGAATAGGATCATTATCATTTAGATGTAGAGTAATGTTTTAGGACTGTATTTCAGTAAATTTGAAGTATAAAACCTATTTAATTGATATTGACGTAACAAATCAAAAACATTATCGTCATATACATAAAGCACATGGATATAGCCTTAATCATAATCGCATTTTTATTTTGTCTCCTGGGGATAGTAGGAAGTTTTCTTCCTGTATTACCAGGCCCATTTACTTCGTGGATAGGGTTGCTTATTATTCATTTTACAGATGTAATACCACAAAACTGGACATTTTTAGGCATTACCTTAGGAATATCAATAATAGTTTGGGTTCTTGATTATATCGTTCCTGCTCTGGGTACAAAACGATTTGGTGGTACCAAATACGGGATGATAGGTAGCTCTGTTGGTCTTATTGTAGGGATCATTTTTATGGGACCTTTTGGTATCATAATAGGTCCTTTTGCAGGAGCTTTTATAGGAGAACTCATAAAAGATAGCAGTGAATCTTCACAAGCATTAAAGGCTGCTTTTGGTTCTTTTATTGGCTTTTTGGCAGGTACATTTCTTAAGTTTATTGTATCTGTTGGATTTCTGATATTCTTTTTTGTAAAAGTATCAGAGAATTGGGGGGAATTGTTTTAAATTCCTCCGTTAGTATTTAATAAAAAGAACATAGATCGTTTTTGACCCTTTATTTTGATCTTGATCCAGCATTACTCAAGATGAGTTCTTAAATTAAAAAAGCCTCTCCAGATGTATGGAAAAGCTTCTCATCGGTTTACTACTAAACCATTCTCACATTAAGCATGAGACAACACAACATTTTTATTGCTAAAAAAAACTTCAATTTATGTTGAAGCTTTTTTGCAATTTTGCGGGCTGGACGGAATCCGAACCTTATGCTTGTAAGTCATATAAAACCTAGCGCTCACTGAATTTCACAAACTTGTGTTGACGATTTGTGAACTTTTATATGATTTCTATAATGTCAAAATAACTTTCGAAGGGCAAATATATAATTTGTAGTGTGATAAAACAATACAAATCACTATGAATTTAACAATATGTTGTATTTGTCAAATTTAAGGGGCTATAATTCATACTATTAAATATTATTCCATTTAGGGTTCAAATAGTTTTTAGCTCACTTTTCCATCTGTACTATCATATTTTTTTGGCTATTGGCTTCCCCTTTAATCCTGCATCAACTAGGTAGGCGATATATTCCGAAAAGGGCTTGATGTCTTGTCCAAAACTTGCACTTTCCAAGGCATTCATATAGGTATCCCTTTCTTCAACGGGTACTATAGTCCATGGGTAACCTCCAGAGGCCAACATGGCATTCATCAGAAATCGACCCATACGGCCATTACCATCAACATAGGGGTGTGTATAAACAAAAATGAAATGCCCCAATACTGCTCGTACACTTGCCTCCTCTTCATTTTCCAATAATTCAAAAAGTAAAGGCATCACATCCCTTACTCCATCTTTATTCACTGGAGTGTGCTTGGATTGACCAATATATACTTGAATGTTCCTATACCCTGCTAAGTCGGAAGCCTTCAACAATCCAACAGTCACACTCGGCGCGAATAATTCCCGATACCAATCATGATGGTCATTATCTACAATTTTACCGGCATTTTCACCATTCAAAATTTGTTGGACACTTTCTTTTACAAAATTAAACGCCTGCCAGTATCCCCTGGCCGCCATGGCATCCTTTTGTTTTCGGTCTTCTTCATTTTCTTCAGTATCCCAGGTACCGCTTCTTACACGTTCAATAAGTTCAAGTGATACCGTGTAACGTTCAATAGATAAAGAATGGTAGGCATCTGTAGTATAAATTTCTTCAGTATCTTTTATATAAGACCCTCTATCTTTAGGAATTCCTGGAGCCTTTGGAAATATTGCTATAACGTCCTTCCTCATAGTCTCCCACATGAGCTTTATACGATTTACATAAGGTGAGCGCTCCTTAGAATCTAAGGTAATGGGGGTGGGGGTTTCAAATGGGTCAGTTTCCCTTACATCATAGTCGGCAGCTTTCATCGTTTTTAGGATATTATCGGCAATCTTATCCTGTCCTATATTCCTATACGCACCGACCAATCTCCCTGCAATGGTTGAATGTCCTCCATCCAGTAAAATACTTAGAAGTTCAGATGCATCTTTAATCATTGCCAAAGCTGTCCGAGATTCTATAGGTTGCTTTGAAAATATGGAAGGTGTGGAATGTATTATTGATGATGGTAGATTTACAATCCTAACACCGTTCTTTTCTTCTATTTCAGCAATATTTGGCAGTGGTGACTTCATAACAAACAGTGATGTGCCAAACAACAACGTTGTAGGAGAATTGTTTCCTTTGGTCGAACGTACAATCAATTGTGTTGGAACTGAACTATTTTCGGCATGAAGCATTAAAGATTGTTCAGCGGATATACAATAATCATCACCGTACCTATCTTCCAAATACCTTGCACAGAACCCCCAAAAGGAAGCATACCATGACGTACTGTCACCTTGTTGCTCATCATGAGGGGCAGCAATATACCAACCTTTAATGACCTCACGTATAAATCCGTTTTTGACCAATCGTTCTCTATGTACCCTACTTAAATCTGAAGCTTTTATGGCAACCACCTCTTTATCTTGAATAGCTTTTAGTTTTTCTAGTGATTCTGCTAATTTTTCTCCTGGAGTGGCCATTGCTTTAAATTTTATTTGGACTAACCTTATTAATTAACGTTGTATTCTTGTTATTAAATAAAGATGTGTGTTTTTTATTAATTAATGCTGTGTTAAAATTATTAATTAATGCAAATATAGTAATATTATCAATTTACAAATAAGAAACACAAAAGAACCTACGGGATTGTTTTTATAAACACTCTAGTCCCACTCCCTTCCATTTTAGGTTCCCCATAGTTTTTTAATCCACTTACCGAGCTCTTCGCCATCACTCTTTTTTTGTCAGTAAAACAACAACATTCAGTTTTGAACTACGGCATGAACCAGGCTCATGCTTCGCACTTTTTTATACGTCTTATCAAATCTGAATATTGAATCATACAGGGCATCAAAAAAAAGGTAACAACGAAGGCTCTATGGAAAGTAAATCAAAATATCGAACTATGAAATCATGTCAAAATATCTAAAAAGGAAGTGGAACCAAAAATCAAAAAAGGAAAACACTCAGGATATAAT